>JANNWF010000459.1:0-9980 GCA_031408455.1 Pseudoxanthomonas sp.
CCTGCTCAAGACCACTGGCGAGCGCGAGGTCAGCACGACCATGTCGTTCGTGCAGACGCTCAACATCATCCTGCGCGACAAGGAGGTCGGTCCACGCGTGGTGCCGATCGTCGCCGACGAGGCACGCACCTTCGGCATGGAAGGCCTGTTCCGGCAGATCGGCATCTACGCCCCGCACGGCCAGAAGTACAAGCCGGTCGACGCCGACCAGCTGATGTACTACCGCGAGGACCAGGCTGGGCAAGTGCTCGAGGAAGGCATCACCGAAGCCGGTGCGTTCTCCAGCTGGATGGCCGCGGCCACCAGCTACAGCACCAACAACCAGCCGATGCTGCCGTTCTACATCTACTACTCGATGTTCGGATTCCAGCGCATCGGCGACAGCGCCTGGCAAGCCGCCGACATGCGCGCGCGCGGCTTCCTCCTCGGCGCCACCGCCGGCCGCACCACCTTGAATGGCGAAGGCCTGCAACACGAAGACGGCCACTCGCACCTGCTCGCCGGCGCGATTCCGAACTGCCGCCCGTACGACCCGACCTTCGGTTTCGAAGTCGCGGTGATCGTGCAGGAAGGCATGAAGCGGATGCTCACCGAGCAGCGCGACGAGTACTACTACCTGACCCTGATGAACGAGAACTACACCCATCCGGAAATGCCGGCGGGTGCGGAGGCGGGGATCATCAAGGGGATGTATCTCTTGCGGGACTCGGTACTCGGGACTGGGGACTCGGCTAAAGCGAAGAGCAAAGGCAAGAACTCGCAGCTTCGCGTCCAGCTGTTGGGGTCGGGAACCATTTTGCGTGAGGCGATCGCGGCGGCTGAGCTGTTGGAGAAAGACTTTGGCGTTGCGTCCGACATCTGGTCCTGCCCGAGCTTCACCGAGCTGCGGCGGGATGGCTATGACACCGAGCGTTGGAATCGTTTGCATCCGGAATCCAAGGCGCCGCGCAAGTCGTATGTCGAGGAATGTCTGAGCGGCCGTGCGGGGCCGGCGATTGCGGCTACCGACTATGTGCGCCAATACGCCGATCAGATCCGCGCCTTCGTGCCGATGCGCTATCACGTGCTCGGCACCGATGGCTTCGGCCGTTCGGACACGCGTGCCAATCTGCGCCGCTTCTTTGAAGTCGACCGCTACTACATCGCCCATGCCGCGATTGCGGCGCTGGCCGCCGAAGGCCAGATGAATGCCAAGGACGTGGCGCGGGCGATCAAGGAATACAAGCTCGATCCAGAGAAGGTGAATCCGGTTGGGGTGTAGGCGCCGGTAATCCGCGGCTGATCAAGACAAAAAAAGCCCCCGCCAATTGGCGAGGGCTTTTTTGTTCAGTACGGCAGAGCTAGCTCACAAGCTAACGCGGATACAGATAGCTGCTTCAGATGACAACCAGCTTGTCCGCGTTCACGCCTTTGACACCACGCGTTTCGCGAGCGATGCGCACCGCTTCGGCCTTGGCTGCAGCGGACGGCACATTGCCGATCAGGGTGACGACGTTGGCGAGCACGTTGACATTGATGTCGGTGCCTTTGACATCTTCATCGGCCAACAGCTGCGCCTTCACCTTGCTGGTGATCCACGCGTCGTCGATCACGTCGCCTGCGTCATCCAACGATTCACGAACTTCACCGGAAGCAGTCTCGCGGTTCGCCCGATCACGCTTATCGGTATCTTCGGCAGCAATCACGATCTGGTTGTCCACTGCGCTCACGCCTTTGACGGCACGCGCAATGTCGGTCGCGGCTTGCTTGTCACCACCACTGTCAGCACCGCCGTGCAGCTTGACGTGGCCATTCATGGTGTCGACATTGATGTCGAAACCTTCGGTGCGCGCATCGGCCAACAGCGCAGCCTTTACTTGGGTAGTGATTGCGGCATCGGAAGCGATCACCGAAGCAGTGCGCTCGTCGGCTTGCTCATGCGCATACACCGGCACACTGACCAGCAAGGTGGCGCCGATCATGGTCGCGAGAAAGGTTTTCTTGAGGTTGTTCATGGCGATTCCTTGGGTTGGTGGTTACGGCTTGAGCGAGGGTTTGTGAGAAGCAGCACAGTCGAGATCTCTCGAATGCAAAGCGGACACTTCAAGACCTGGACGCAGCTTCAAACGCGTCCAAACTCACGACCCTTCGAACGCAACCAGACGTCATCGTCTGAACCTGCATTCGAGCTCGTAACGGGATAGCTCCAAGAAGCGTGCCAAGCGCAAAACCAAGCAATCGGCCGCTGATTTCCAGTGGCTAGCGTTGGCTCTCGTGCAGACTGCAAACGAGGCGGTGCGGAATCGTGCAACTTGCCGCGATTGCAAACGGAAGCAAGCTAAAGCGCGTATGCGAGCGGAGCGCGCATAGCTCAGCACGGGGCGCACCATTGGTCATTGCGTGCGCAGCGAAGCCATGTGGGCAGGCGGAGTCTTGGCGCGACCTGAAAGCAGCGCTGCGCTATTGGTCGGCTCAAGGCCGATGCTGCTTCGGGTCACCGTCGTGGTCGAAAAGTGAAGCGGATGGCAGCCAGTGATTCACTGCGCTTGCACCGGCAGGCGAGCAAGCTCACGGCAACTACGGCGGAAGGAAGCAGGCGATGCGGGCACTCTGGAACGGCACGGTCATCGCCGAATCGAACGACACCGTGGTGCTGGAAGGCAATCATTACTTCCCCGCCGAATCGATCAAGCGAGAATATTTTCAGCCCAGCACGCGAACTTCCATGTGTGCCTGGAAGGGCTCGGCCAACTACTACAGCCTAGTGGTCGATGGTGCGCAGAACCCCGACGCGGCCTGGTACTACGCGGATCCGAAATCTGCCGCCGACGCCATTCGCGGCCGGATCGCGTTTTGGCGCGGCGTGCAGGTGGTCGCTTAGCTCTCCCACCGTGCAGCGCGGATTGCAGCCTGCTCCGTGTATGTCAACAGACCCTACTTGGCGAGCGATATCGGCAGGTTCTTGCTCGTCATCATGCAGCAGTGGCAAACACGCTCTGCTAGGGTTTGAACATGCGCCTTGACTCTGAAAACCCCGAGCGCCTCGCCGCGCGTTACGCGCGAATCCGCGCGCGCAGCCTGGCGCTGGCGGCACCGCTGCTGGCCGAGGATTGCACCGTGCAGTCGATGCCCGATGCGAGCCCGGTGAAGTGGCATCTCGGCCACACTACGTGGTTTTTCGAGCAGTTCGTGCTTGCCGAGCAAACCAGCTACCGGCCGTACTGCGCGGCTTGGCACTACCTGTTCAACTCGTACTACCAGTCGGTTGGGCCCATGCATGCGCGCCTTGAGCGTGGCCTGCTGACGCGCCCGACGCTGGCCGAGGTGGTCGCCTATCGCGGCGCCGTGGATGACGCGATGCGGACGCTGCTACAAGGCGAGCTTGCGCCGCCATTGGCCGAACGCATCCGTTTGGGCTTGCAGCACGAGCAGCAGCATCAAGAGTTGATCCTCACCGACATCAAGCATCTGCTGTCGCGCAATCCGCTGCAGCCGGCCTACCGCGACGACTTGGCGGTGATGCCGAGCGAGCCAGCCGAGCAGCGCTTTGTGGTCGGGCAGGACGGATTGTGCAAAGTCGGTGCCGAGCCCGACATCGCCTTTGCATTTGACTGCGAAACCCCGCGGCATTCGGTCTTTGTTGCCCCGCACGCCTTGGCACGCCGACCGGTCAGCAATGCCGAGTTCCGTGCCTTCATCGAAGATGGCGGCTACCGCCGCGCCGAGTTCTGGATGAGCGAAGGCTTCGCCACCGCGCGGGCTGAAGCGTGGTTGGGCCCGCTGTACTGGGATGCCGCGGGCGAGACCGAATTCAGCCTAAGCGGACGCCGCCCCATCGATCCGCATGCGCCGGTCTGCCACGTCAGTTGGTTCGAGGCCGACGCTTACGCGCGCTGGGCTGGCGCACGACTGCCGAATGAGGCCGAGTGGGAACTTGCCGCCGCGGCGATGGATCCCGATGCCGGCCATTTCGCTGATGACGAACAGCTGCACCCGCGCGCGGGCGTCGGCGAAGGCGAAGGCGAAGGCGAGCTGCTGCAACTGTTCGGCGACGTCTGGGAATGGACCGCCAGCCCCTACGTGAACTATCCCGGTTTTCGCCCGCTGCCGGGCGCACTGGGCGAGTACAACGGCAAGTTCATGTGCGGCCAGTACGTGCTGCGCGGCGGCTCCTGCGCCACGCCGCGTGGCCACGTGCGCGCCAGTTACCGCAACTTCTTTCATCCGCGTGATCGCTGGCAGTTTTCTGGCCTGCGCTTGGCCAAGGATCTCTAGCGATGACGCTTTCCACCTCACTGCCGAAACTGCACGATCTGCATCCCGCTGTGCCGGATATCGCCGCCGATGTGTTGGCCGGCCTATCGGCCAGGCCGCGCAGCCTGCCTTCAAAATATTTCTATGACGCGCTCGGCTCGCGCCTATTCGAGCGCATCTGCGAGACCCCGGAGTACTACCTCACCCGCGCCGAACTCGCCATTCTGAAACACCACGCCGCTGCGATCGCCAATGCGCTGGGCGAGCGCGTGCGGCTGGTCGAATACGGTACCGGCGCGGGCGACAAGACCCGCCTGCTGCTGCAAGCGCTCAGCGATCCGGTGGCTTACCTGCCGGTGGAGATTTCCCGCAGCGCCTTGCTCGACTCAATCGGCCAGCTGGCACGTGCTTTTCCCGCACTCGAATTGATCCCGGTCTGCGCCGACTTCACCCAGACGATTGATTTGCCGCCCACCCGTCGGCGCGCACAACGCACTGTGGTGTACTTGGCGGGATCGACCATCGGCAACTTTGTGGAGCATGACGCCGTCGACCTGCTTCGGCACATGCGCGAAACCGCCGGCAGTGGCGGCGCCTTGCTGCTTGGCTTCGACCTGAAGAAAGACCCAGCGGCCATCCGTGCCGCCTACAACGATGCACAAGGCATCACCGCCGCCTTTACTCTGAATCTGCTGCAGCGGCTCAACCGCGAACTGGACGCCGACTTCGACCTTACCCACTTCACCCATCGCGCCGAGTACAACGTCGATGCGGGTCGGATTGAGACCGACATCATCAGCCGCTGCACGCAACAGGTGCGGGTGGCGGGTCAGCAGTTTGTTTTGCAGCAGGGCGAAGCGATCCGGGTGGAAGTCAGCTGCAAATACGACCAAGCCGACATCATCCGCTTGGCCACAGCAGCAGGCCTGCGCTGCGGGGCTAGCTGGCAAGATCCGCAAGGCCTATTCGCCATGCAGGTGCTGGAAGCATCAGGCCGCGCCGCAACGTTGACTGCGGTGCCGCGGCAGCTTCCGAGCTAGGCGAGCGGCGGGTTCTAGCTGCGGCCGCGGCGACCGACGCGGACGCTTTTGAGTCGAGCCGCCATTGGCTGACCAACGCTTACCGGTGATCGTAGGAATTCGTTGAGGTGCGCTGCGCTTACCCCAACCTTGGCCCTCAGCTCCATGCGTGCACGCCTGCTAGGCTGGTTCCATATACCGTGAAACTGAGCAACATGAGTGAGAGGCGTATGCGTAGGGCTGCATTGGCGCTGATGATCCCACTGGGGGCGGCGGCTTCTTTCGTCGGTGCGCAACGGACACCGCCATCGGCCACGCTGGGTTCGGAGGCGTTCGCCGCCGTGCCGATCAGCGGCGGCGCGGTGGTGCGCTTCTCGGCGCACGTTGAAGGCGGGACGCCGCCGCGCGAGCTGCTGGAGCAGGGCGTTGAGCGCACCATCGAGCAATGCCCGTCGAGGCGCGGTGCAGTCGTCAATCGCCGGCGCCGGTGAGCGCGCTGATCGTGGGCATCAAGCCGCCGATGTGCAGCCGCTGGCTGTTGGCACTGCTGTGCCTCCTGCCGCTCGCCGCGCCTGCGGCCGAGGGCGTGGATCTGCTCGCGCCGCCGCCCGTTGAGCTGGGCACGTTTGCCACCGTGCTCAGCGAAACGGATCGCGCATGGACGCCTGAAGCAGCCATGGACGCGCTGCAGCGCGATGGTCAACCGGGCCGTGGCAAGGTGCTCAACCTCGGCATCGGCCGGCCCACCCTGTGGCTGCAGCTCAGCCTGCGAAATCCCACCGCGACAGTGCTCGAGCGGCAGGTGCTGATCGGTCAGTCGTGGCTCGACCATGTCGAAGTCTGGGTGTTCGCCGCGGACGGTCAGGTCAGGCACTGGCAGACCGGCGACGAAGTGGCCGGCCAGCCTGGGCTCGATGACGTGCACGGCTACGTGTTTGCGCACGGCTTTGCGCCGGGCAGCCATCGCCTGCTGGTGCGGGTCGAGACCGCCGACCAACTGACCGTTAACCTGCGTCTGCGCACGCCTGCCGACGCCGATGCCGAGGGCCGTCGCGACCGTTACCTGTATGGCTTTCTGTACGGTTTCATGCTGTCGCTGGTGGCCTACAACCTGATGCTGTTTGTTGGCCTGCGGCGCAAGGTCTACGTCTTGTACGCCCTGTATCTGCTGTCCTTTCTGCTGCTCAACCTCGCCTACACCGGTCGCGGCGCGCTGTGGTTATGGGGCGAGTGGGTCTTTGTACAACGCTTTTCCAACGTCAGCCTGATCGTGCTGATGCCGAGCGCCGGGCTGTTGTTCGCACGCGCGTTCCTAGAGCTTCCGCGGGTCGCGCCACGGCTTGATCGCTGGGTACGCTTTGGCTACTGGATCGGCCCGCTGCTTTTGCTCGCCACTATCCTCAGCAACGCCTATGAAGCGGCAGTCTGGCTGGCCTTCGTGGTGCTCGGCCTGTTCATCGCCGCCATGGTGGCGCTGGGCGTGCACGCGGTGCGCCGCGGCCATCCGGCCGCCCGCTATTTTTTACTCGGCGCGGTGTGTTCGATGTTGGGCACCGCGCTGACCGAGTTCTCGGTCTGGGGGCAGATTCCCTTCAGCGTCTGGGCCTATCGCGGCATTGAGCTTGGCATGATGCTGGATGCCACCCTGCTGGCGCTGGCACTGACGCAGTTCGTCCGCACCGAAGTCGCGCAGCGGCAAGATGCCGAACGTGTCGCGCGCGCCGATCCTCTGACCCTGCTGGAAAACCGTCGCGGCTTCAGGGAAAGCGCCGAGGTGCTGTTGGCAACCACCGCGCGCACCGGTCAGCCGCTGACGGCGGTGCTGGTCGATATCGATCACTTCAAGCGGGTCAATGATCGGCACGGCCATCCGGTCGGTGATCGGGTGCTGGTCGAGGTGGCTGAGTGTATGCGGCAGGCGCTGCGGATCGGCGACCGCTGCGCGCGCTGGGGTGGCGAGGAGTTTGTGCTGTTGCTGCCCGATACCGATCTCGACGCTGCACGCGGTCTGGCCGAGCGCCTGCGCCAGCGTCTGCAGGACACCAGCATTCATGGCGTGCAGCCGCCGCTACGAATCACCGCCAGCCTCGGTGTCGCCGTATTGCAACCCAACGATGAGCTCGATGACCTTGTCGCCCGCGCCGATGCCGCGCTTTATCGAGCCAAGGAAAACGGCCGCAATCGAGTGGAAGTAACGGTTTGAGCGCTTGCTTGCCGATAGGCCTGCGCGCAACAACAACGCGTCACCCACGCAGAGGCCGATGACGCGACAAGGCCGGTCGATATGCCAGCCGCGCATTTAGGACGAGGGCAGGCCTTGGCCTTGGCCAGCCACGATTGACACTTTGGTGAGCCTTCCGCAGGTCAAGACTGAACATCGGGATCAAGTTCGAAGTGGTGTTATTGACGATGCCAAAGACGCGGTGGCCGATGGGTGTGAGCCGCACTTCTACCTCGCGACGCAGGGCCGCGACGTCGGCGGGCGTAGGAATGCGCAGGCGTTCGAAGTTGACGAACAGGGTGTTCGAGTCGGCCGCATGGGCGAGGCGGTCGGCTAGCGGCACTGCGAGCGGACGTTCGCGCAGGCCGATGGGGGCGTCATTGAACAACGGGGCGGCGCGACTGACTGCAGTGAGTGGATTTTCGCCTCCCCTTTGTCCGTCCCCTTTGTCCCCTGTCCGCTTTGTCCCCAGTGCACTGAACCCTATGCGCGCCACCGCACAGTGCATTACCGCTAGAAGTACATCATCAGAGGGCGGGCGTTGCCTAGGTGTGCCCGCTCCTGCTGTGCCGTCCGCCTCGATTTTCCGGGTTGACTGCACAGGCGGGCTGTCAGACTTTCCTGCAACCGCAATTTCAGAGGCGCGGACCGATTCCGATGCAAGGGACGCAACTTTTTTCGGAAAACATGCCATGACTGCGGTCGCCAACATCTTTGTCACCACTGAGCGCCCTGCGTACTCCGATGGCAGCTTCGACGTCCGGCGTCAGGAAGCGCTGCTCAAGACGGGCGCGTTGCAGGATGCGATCTTCAACAGCGCCAATTTTTCCAGCATCGCCACCGACGAAAAAGGCGTGATCCAGATCTTTAACGTCGGTGCCGAACGTATGCTCGGTTACACCGCCACCGAGGTTGTCAACAAGATCACACCGGCAGACATCTCCGATCCGCGGGAAGTGATCGCACGCGCTGAGTCTCTCAGCTTGGAGCTGGGGACGATCATTGCGCCGGGCTTTGTGGCGCTGGTGTTCAAGGCTTCGCGCGGCATCGAGGACATCTACGAGCTGACTTACTTTCGCAAGGACGGCAGCCGCTTTCCCGCCATCGTGTCCGTCACTGCCTTGCGCGATGCGCAGCAAGCCATCATCGGCTACTTGCTGATAGGCACCGACAACACTGCCCGCAAAGAAGCCGAGCAGGCGCTGTTGCAGGCGGGCGCATTGCAACGCGCCATCTTCAACAGCGCCAATTTCTCCAGCATCGCCACGGATGCCAAGGGCGTCATCCAGATTTTCAATGTCGGCGCCGAGCGCATGCTCGGCTACACGGCGGCAGAAGTCGTCAACAAGATCACCCCGGCGGATATCTCCGATCCGCTGGAAGTGGTTGCGCGTGCGCAGTCGTTGAGCTTCGAACTTGGTACGACCATTTCACCGGGCTTCGAGGCGCTAGTTTTCAAGGCATCGCGCGGCATCGAAGATATTTACGAGCTGACTTACTTCCGCAAAGACGGCAGTCGCTTTCCGGCCATCGTTTCGGTCACCGCGCTGCGCGATGCGCAGGAAAGCATCATCGGCTATTTGTTGATCGGCACCGACAATACTGCGCGCAAGGAAGTTGAGGCGGCGCAGGCGTTACTCGACCAGCGACTGCGCGACCAGCAGTTCTACACCCGCTCACTGATCGAATCGAACATCGACGCGCTGATGACGACGGATCCCCAGGGCATCATTTCCGACGTCAACCAACAGATGACCGCGCTCACCGGTTGCACGCGCGATGAACTCATCGGTGCGCCTTGCAGAAAGTTCTTCACCGACCCACTGCGTGCCGATGCCGCAATCAAGCGTGTGCTTACCGAGAACAAGGTCAGCAACTATGAGCTGACGGTCCGTGCCCAAAATGGCGAGGAGACCACGGTTTCCTACAACGCTGCCACCCTGCACGACCGCGAGCGCAAGCTGCGGGGCGTGTTTGCCGCCGCACGCGACATCACCGAGCTAAAACGCTTCGAGCGCGCCTTGCAAGAAAAAAACGTCGAGCTGGAAAACGCCAGCCGGATGAAGTCCGAGTTTCTTGCCACCATGTCGCACGAACTCCGCACGCCGCTGAACGCGATCATTGGCTTCTCTGAAGCGCTCAGAGATGGCCTGATCGGGCAGCTCAGCGATACGCAAAGTGAATACATCGGCGACATATTCACCAGCGGTCAGCATCTGCTGTCGTTGATCAACGACATTCTCGACCTGTCCAAGGTTGAAGCCGGGATGATGGCGCTGGAGCTGGAGCCCGTTGACGTGCATAGCCTGCTGCTCGGCAGTCTCACCATCGTCAGGGAGAAGGCGGCGACCCAGCGCATTTCGCTCGACCAAGAGCTGGACGAAAACCTGGGCACGCCCGAGCTCGACATACGCAAGACCAAGCAGATCGTCTACAACCTCTTGTCCAACGCGGTTAAATTTACTCCCAGCCGCGGACGCGTGACATTGCGTGCGCGGCGTGTCTCG
>JANNWF010000460.1:0-2969 GCA_031408455.1 Pseudoxanthomonas sp.
ATGATGACCGTGCGGTCACCCTCGCCCTGGTCGATGCGCCGCCGTTGTTCGGCCCAGCGCGCGTCGCTGTTGCGGTAGCCGGGGATCACGCCGTAGTCGCGCCAGTAGAATTCCCAAGCTGCGAGCGCTGCAACCAGCAGCAGCAATGCCACCAGCGTTGTCAGCGCACCGTTCAACGTCGGTAGCGGTCGCTCATAGTTGTCGCCCTCGAGTTGGCCATGATCAGAATTGGAAGTAGATGAAGGCATCGCCTCCTCCCTGGGTGATCGCGATCAGGAATGCCATCGATGCCCACAACGCGCCGACCATCACTGCCGGCAGCCGCTGGACCTCGGCGTGTAGCTGGCGCTCGCGCATGTAGCCTTGCACCGCCAGCAGCGGCACCATCGCCGTTAGCACGCAGACGATCAGCCAGGTGCTCAGGATCGGAATACCCGCGGTGTCTAGACCAAACATTGCCGTGAGCACGCGCCATGCCGTCGGGAAATCCTGCGCGCGAAAGAACACCCAGGTGATGTTGACCAACAGGTAGGTCAGCACGATCAGCACAACGCGCGAATACCAGCGTTCCCAGACCGGCCAGCCACCGATGCGCTGGCGGGCGAAGCGTTCGACCACCAGGTACAGCCCGTGCAATCCGCCCCAGACCACGAAGGTCCAGGCGGCACCGTGCCAGAGGCCGCCGAGCAGCATGGTCAGCATCAGGTTGACGTAGGTACGCCCGGGTCCCTTGCGATTGCCGCCGAGCGGCACGTACAGGTAATCGCGCAGCCAGGTCGACAGCGAGATATGCCAGCGCCGCCAGAAGTCGGAGAAACCCAGCGCAGCGTAGGGATAGCGGAAGTTGTCGATCAGCGAGAAACCGAGCACCAGCGAGGCACCGATCGCGGTGGTGGTGTAGCCGGCGAAATCGCAGAAGATCTGACCAGAGAACGCAATGGTGCCGAGCCAGGCATCCAGCATCAGCGGCGCCTTGTCGCTGCCATAGACCGCATCAACCGCCGGTGCCAGCAGTCCATCGGCCAGCACGATCTTCTCGAACAGCCCCAGGGTCATCAGCATCAGGCCCCAGACGACCTGCGGCGAAGTCGCCGTGCGCGGCGTGGCGAACTGCGGCATCAGGTCGGTCGGGCGCACGATCGGGCCGGCGACCAGTTGCGGGAAGAAGGTCACGAACAGCGAGAAGTCGAGGAGCGAATCGGCTGGCTTGGCGCGCTTAAGGTAAACATCCAGCGTGTAGGACAGCGTCTGGAAGGTGTAGAACGAGATGCCGACCGGCAGGATGATGTCCCACGCCGGCGCCTGCCACTCGACGCCAAAGCTGGCCATCAACGCCACCCAGTTTTCGAGCAGGAAACCGCCGTACTTGAAGTAGCCGAGCAGGCCGAGGTTGGCGACCAGCGACAACAGCAGCAAGGCGCGCCGCTTCGACGCACCGGTGGCGTCATAGATCCAGCGCGCGACCTTCCAGTCGATCACGGTCGAGATCCACAGCAGGATCACGAACGGCGGATTCCACGCTGCGTAGAAGACGTAACTGGCGATCAGCAGGTTGAATTTCTTGACCGGCCACGCCAATGGCAGGCGGTGCAAAAACACCACGATCGCGAAGAACGCAATGAAGGTCAGCGAATTGAAGGTCACGACTGGCTCCCCAGGCAGCCGCGGCGGTGAATCAGACTAACGGATCAGCAAATGGATTTGGAACGACTTTCGGTGGGAGGGAAAACTGGGGTCAAAGTGGAGATTCCATCAGCCGCCGCGCGCCCTTGCAGGGCTTGCGCGGTTTCGCGGCCCTGACCATCACGGTTCGGCGTCGAAGCCGCTCGCCGGCACCACCGCGGCGTGTTTTCCAACGGCGCGCGCAAGACTGGAACAGTCAAGTTTCGGGAATCTCCAAAACCCTCTGGCCAAGTTGTGCATCCGCGTTGTGAGTCGCCATTTCTGGGGGCGAACGCCGCGCCACGGCGTCGGTC
This sequence comes from Pseudoxanthomonas sp., assembly GCA_031408455.1. Lineage (GTDB taxonomy): Bacteria > Pseudomonadota > Gammaproteobacteria > Xanthomonadales > Xanthomonadaceae > JANNWF01. The sequence continues at coordinate 1,977 of JANNWF010000460.1, forward strand.
CATGATGAACGGGGTGGCGAGAATGACGAGATACAGGCGCGTGAGTCGGTCATCGGCGCCGATGGCGTTCTCTGGGGAGAAGCCGGATTGAACGGGTCCGACGATGCGGCAGACACCAGTGGGGGACCGGCCGATCCTGGTCTCCCTTCGGGCATGCGATTCTGACGTCGCGTCACTGGTTCCTCCTAGCCGGACATCGCCGGCTCGCGAGAGCTCGGGAGCTTGCAGGCGGGTGGTATGAGCTGTCGAATTGATCGCGGTGCACACTAACTATGTCTAGCGGACAGCGGGGAGAAGCCATCGTGATTCCTGAATTTCAGGCGTGACGCTGCCGCGCACCACGGCGGTTAAGTTGTAGAAAAATTGGATTTCGCGCGCGCGCCGGCCGAACCGCATCACTCGACCGCCTAAGTCAGGTCTATCGACCGGGACAATGACCACCCTCAGCTGATCCCGCTTGGCCTGTGGCGACCCGTTTCGGTCATTCGAAATCGCTTCGTGCTGGGGCGGAGCGGTCGTTCACGCGCATTGGCGGGCGATCTAAAGATGCCCTGCGACTGACAAGTGCCGCAGTGTTGAGCAGCTCCACCGACGATAATGCAGGCGCGCCTGCGACGGCAGCGGTTCGCGCGAGTAGCTTGATGTTGGGCGATGCCAAAAGCCGGGCGGGCGACACCGTAAAAGGGGAGCAAGCTAACCGTCTTGAAGCGCGGATCTCGATTCGCCAAGCTTCGGAATTTCGACGAAAGCTGCCGCCGCCGCACAGAGTCGGTTCAACGCGGTCTGCTACCGTGTGTAGAGGCCGCCAAACGATCGAGTCAACGACACAACCATGCGCCTCGCCCCAGCCCGGCTGATTGGCCTCGGCTTGCTTACCGCCAACGGCGCAAGCGCCACCGATCTCCCACCTACCTGCCTCGTCGAACTGCGCGCGCAGGCGCTAAAGAACGACGTCAGTCTGGCCGACTTCGACTCGTTCACGGCCGATGCGCA
>JANNWF010000461.1:0-10229 GCA_031408455.1 Pseudoxanthomonas sp.
TAAAAATCGTTGCCTTCGCGGGTACGCTCACCGACGCCGGCGAATACCGACAAGCCTTCGTGCGCCTTGGCGATGTTGTTGATCAACTCCATCATGTTGACGGTCTTGCCGACGCCGGCACCCCCGAACAAGCCGACCTTGCCGCCCTTGGCGAACGGGCACATCAGATCGATGACCTTGATGCCGGTTTCCAGCAACTCGTTGGCAGCGGCTTGGTCTTCATACGACGGTGCCGAACGATGAATTTCCCAACGATCGGCAGTGGCCACGGGACCTGCTTCGTCGATCGGATCGCCGAGCACGTCCATGATGCGGCCCAGAGTTTCTTTGCCGACCGGCACCGAGATGCCGCGGCCGGTGTTGTTAGCGATCAGATTGCGGCGCAGGCCGTCGGTGGAACCCAGCGCGATGGTACGGACAATGCCGTCGCCCAACTGCTGCTGCACTTCCAGCGTGATCTGGGTGCCATCGATCTTCAGTGCGTCGTACACCTTCGGCACCGAATCACGCGGAAACTCGACGTCGACGACGGCACCGATGATCTGCACCACTTTGCCCTGGGGATTTGCCGTACTCATGGTTGCCTCTATGCGATTGATTGGGTATCAGTAGCGATGCGACGCCAATGGCGGTCGGGTTAGGTTCGATCAGCCCCGTTGGCGGCGCGTGTGCTTAGCAGCCTGGGGCGGCGCGTAAGGTTTCGTCCAACGATTTGCATTGCTCAACGGTGGCCGCGCCATCGCCTTCGGCCTGCCAAGCTTTTTCAAACTCGGCGAACTGGGCGGCTGCTTCGTCAGGAGTAGACGGGTTGCCTTCGAGGTTGCACGCGGAAAGCGCTTTGTAGAAGCTTACGCATTCAGGCGGCATCGGCTTGGCCGCCGCGCTGGATGACCCGCCGGAACCACTGTTGCCACAGGCACTAAGCATTAGGGTCAACAGAGAAATTGCGATGAACTTGCGCATGTGGATCCTAAAGCCGGTGAAGAATGATGGGTGCTTTGAGCGAGCGTCTACTGTGCGTTGGAGCAAGACGATGACGGCTGGCTAAACCGCCGCCGCGCCGCCGACAATCTCGGAAATTTCCTGCGTGATCGCGGCTTGCCGCGCCTTGTTGTAGACAAGGTTCAAGGTTTCAATCAGCTTGCTGGCATTGTCGCTGGCGGCCTTCATGGCAACCATGCGCGCCGCGTGCTCGCTGGCCTGGTTCTCAAGCACGGCTTGGTACACCAGCGATTCGATGTAGCGCGTCAGCACGCTATCCAGCACGGTTTGCGCGTCCGGCTCGTAGATGTAATCCCACTCGTGCTTGTCTTCCAACGACTCCGATGGTGGCAACGGCAGCAGCTGGTCCTGCATCGGACGCTGCGCCATCGTGTTGATGAAGTCGTTGTAACAAAGGAAGACGCGATCGCAGCGACCTTCGCTGTAGGAATCGAGCATGACGCGGATCACGCCGATCAACTGCTCGACTCGCACTTTCTCGCCCAAATGGCTGACCGAGCCCAGCATGTCGACATTCAATCGGCGGAAAAATGCGGTCGCCTTCTGGCCGATGCACACCAGCTCGACGCCGACGCCCTTTTCCTGCCACTGACGCATGTCGATCAGCAAGCGCCGGAACATGCCGGAGTTCAGACCACCGCACAGTCCGCGATCGGTCGACACGATGATGTAGCCGACCCGCTTGACCTCGGGACGATCCTTCAAGAACGGATGCACATACTCCGAATTGGCCTTGGCGATGTGTCCGATCATCTGCTTCATCAGCCGCGCATACGGACGCGACGACTTCATCCGCTCCTGCGCCTTGCGGATTTTCGATGCCGAGACCATCTCCAGCGCGCGAGTCACCTTGCGGGTGTTCTGCACCGACTTGATCTTGGTTTTAATTTCGCGGCCACCGGCCATGGATTCACCTGATTCTGTAGGGCGGGTTTCAACCCACCGGCGTACCAATTTGCGGCTTTGTGAAGCGGCGGGTCGAGACCCACCCTACGGTCTAGGGTTTCCTGATTTGCTTGGACTTGCGCCCCAGCCTCCATCCCCCAATCGCGCTTTTCCCCAGCTCTTAAAACGACTGCTTGAACTCCGCAATCACCGTCTTGAATTGGGCTTCGATGTCGTTGTTCCAGTCGCCTGATTCAACGACCTTCGACTGCAACTCACCAAAACTGTTGGCCAGATGGGCGTGCAGGCCGTCTTCGAACGCGCCGATCTTGTTGACCGGCACGTCATCCAGATAGCCTTCGTTGACGGCGTAAATCGACAGTGCCATCTGCGCGATGTTCATCGGCGCGTACTGGCGCTGCTTCATCAGCTCGGTGACGCGTTGGCCACGCTCCAGCTGCTTGCGGGTCGCTTCGTCCAGGTCAGACGCGAACTGGGCAAAGGCGGCCAGTTCGCGGTACTGCGCAAGCGAAATACGAATGCCGCCGGACAGCTTTTTCATGATCTTGGTCTGTGCGGCGCCACCGACGCGCGACACCGAGATACCGGCGTTCACGGCCGGGCGAATGCCAGCATTGAACAGGTCGGTTTCCAGGAATATCTGGCCATCGGTGATCGAGATCACGTTGGTCGGAACGAAGGCGGAAACGTCGCCAGCCTGAGTTTCGATGATCGGCAACGCGGTCAGCGAACCGGTCTTGCCAGTCACCGCACCTTCGGTGAACTTCTCGACGTATTCGGCATTGACGCGCGCGGCGCGCTCAAGCAGACGGGAGTGGAGATAGAACACGTCGCCGGGATAGGCTTCGCGACCCGGCGGGCGCCGCAGCAGCAAGGAAATCTGGCGGTAGGCGACGGCCTGCTTGGACAGATCGTCATACACGATCAACGCGTCTTCGCCGCGGTCACGGAAGTACTCGCCCATGGTGCAGCCGGAGTAGGCGGCGATGTACTGCATCGCGGCGGATTCCGACGCGGTAGCGGCAACGACAATCGTGTGCGCCATTGCGCCGTTGGCTTCCAGCCGACGCACCACGTTGGCCACCGAGCTGTTCTTCTGCCCGATCGCGACGTAGATGCACTTAATGCCGGTGCCTTTCTGATTGATGATGGCGTCGATGGCCAGCGCGGTCTTGCCGGTCTGTCGATCACCGATGACCAGCTCGCGCTGACCACGGCCGACGGGAATCATCGCGTCGACGGATTTGTAACCGGTCTGCACCGGCTCGGATACTGATTGCCGCCAAATCACGCCAGGTGCGACTTTTTCTACTGGCGCTGACAACTTGGCGTCGATCGCGCCCTTGCCATCGATGGGCTCGCCCAAAGCGTTGACCACGCGACCGAGCAACTCGGGGCCGATGGGCACTTCGAGGATGCGGCCAGTGGTCTTGGCAACATCACCTTCGCGCAGGTTCTCGTAATCGCCGAGCACCACCGCGCCCACCGAGTCTCGCTCAAGATTCAGCGCCAAGGCAAACGTATTGTTCGGCAGCTCGATCATTTCGCCCTGCATCGCGTCGGCTAGTCCGTAGATACGAACGATGCCGTCGGCGACGCTGGTGACGATGCCCTCATTGCGGGCTTCGGCAGCGAGCTTGACCTTCTCGATGCGGTTCTTGATCAGCTCACTGATCTCGGAGGGGTTCAGCTGGGTGGTAGCCATTTTGTTCGGTCCTTGTAGGGCGGGTCTCGACCCGCCAACCAACTTGCTTCATGCCGAAGGCGGGCCAAGGCCCGCCCTACGGGTTTAGGTCAATTCAATAAAGCGGAATGCATGCGCGCCAGCTTGCTGCGCAACGAACCATCGATGACGACATCGCCAGCATCGATGATCGCGCCGCCGATCAGCTCAGGGTCGACCCGGTGACTCATCGCGACCTCACGACTAAACCGCTTGCGCAACGCAACCGCGAGCAGTTCAAGCTCGTCGTCGGACATCGCCGTGGCGGACGTCACCGCCACCTTGACGACGCCTTCTGCCTCACGGCGAAGTTGCTCAAACAGCGCGGCAATGTCAGGCAACACCGTCAATCGACGGTTGTCGGCCAGCACGTTGAGAAACTGCTGAAAGTTGGGATCGACCTCGCCTGCTGGCAACAGCAAGCTGGTCAAGGTCTCGTTGCCAATCCCCGGATGGCCGAGCAATTGCTTGGCCTGTGGATCCGCCGCGACCGCGGCTGCAAAGCCAAGCAAGGACGACCACGGCCGCAAACGACCGTGTTCCTTGGCGATGGCGAACGCCGCACGCGCATACGGCCGCGCCAGCGTCGATACGTTGGTGCTCATACTGGGTTGCTCATGCTGGGCAGTTCGTCAATGCGTCGGCTGCAGATGCGTCGGATGAAATCACAGCTGCGCGGCGAGTTCGTCGAGCAGGACCTTGTGAGTCCCGGCATCAATCTCGCGACGGATGAGTTTTTCGGCTCCCGCCACCGCCAGCGACGCCAGCTGAGCACGCAGGGCCTCACGAGCGCGATTGGTCGCTGCCGCGATCTCGTCAGCTGCCAGCGCCGCTTGGCGATTGGCGACTGCGATGGCCTCTTCCTTGGCCTGATCAACCAGCTGGTTAGCGCGATGGTGAGCCTGGTCGATGATCTCGTTGGCCCGCGTACGTGCATCGCGCAACACTTCCGCGACTTGATCCTCAGTCTGCGCCAGTGTTTTTTGACTGCGCTCCGCCGCAGCGATGCCATCGGCGATCTTGCCCTGCCGCGCTTCGATGGCGTTCATGATGTGCGGCCAGCCGAACTTCATGACTAGCCAAGCCACAGAAAAGAACGCAAGCCCCTGAATAACAAGGGTTAGATTAGGTAACATTTGATGCGCTCCTGATGCCGACAAGGATTGTCGCCGGCGAGTGCCGTGCCATTGTCGCGATCCGCTGCGTCAGTGAACTTGATTGGATCGGACTGCTGAGATCAAGAATCAGCTCAACGCCGCAATGAACGGGTTGGCGTACAGCAGCAACAGGGCAATGGCCACACCGACCATCGGCACCGCGTCAAGCAAGCCGGCGACGATGAACATCTTGGTTTGCAGCATCGGGGTCAGTTCTGGCTGACGCGCCGCACCTTCCATGAACTTGCCGCCGAGGATGGCAAAGCCAATGCCGGTTCCGAGTGCACCGAGGCCAATCAACAGGCCGACGGCGATCAGGCTGTACTGCATCACAGAGGCGATAAGGGCTGCGTTTTCCATGCTGGTCTCCAAAGATAAATCAACTACAACGGTGGGTGAGAACTACGAAAGTGGGGTCAGGCGAACATCAAGTTGAAAGTCTTTCTGCTCGGCTCTTATCTCCCTCCCCGATGTTCGGGGAGGGCCGGGGAGGGGTTAGGAAGCACACTGCTCTTAGTGGCGATCATGGCGGATTGGGCATTCGCAAGTTGGAGTGACTGATCGCCACGAACATCAATGTTTGGCAGCAGCCATGCTCAGATAGACCACCGACAGCATCATGAAAATGAAGGCCTGGAGGGTGATGACCAGCACATGGAATCCCGTCCATAGGAAACCGGCAGCGAGCTGCACCGGCGCCATGACATAGGTGGTTACTTCGTTGAGGCCAGCGCCAAGAGTCATCACGGCGATCAAGATGAAGATCAATTCACCCGCATACATGTTGCCGAACAGTCGCAAGCTCAACGACACGGGACGCACCGCCTCTTCGATCACACGCAGCAGCAGGTTGATTGGCGCAAGCAAAACCATACCTACCGGGCCATTTGCGTGAAAAGGTGCGGTGAAGGCTTCCTTGACGAACAGGCCCATGCCTTTGTGGCTGATGCCGAATACCTGGATCAGCAGGAACACGCCAAGCGCCATGCCCAAGGTCGTGTTGAGGTCGGCCGTCGGCACGACCCGCAAGTAGGCATGGTGGGGATCGAGTCCCATCGCGCTGTAGATGTTGGCCCAGACCCAAGGCAGGAAATCTACCGGCAGCATGTCCATGAAATTCATCATGAACACCAGCACGAAAATGGTCAGCGCCAGTGGCGCGATCAACTTGCTGTGACCGTGGAAGGTCTCGCGAACAATGCCATCCACGAGCTCAACCAGGATCTCCACAAACGCTTGAAACTTGCCGGGGACGCCAGCGGTCGCCCCACGCGCGGCACGAATGAAGAAGAATAAAAAGATCGCAGACAAGGACAGCATAAAGAACACGCTGTCGAGGTTGATGGTCCAGAAATCGCCTTCACCCACCTTCCAAGTGAGGAATGTGAGGTGATGCTGGATGTATTCGGACGGTCCACCCGCCGCAGATTCTGCCGCCACAATACTTTCCTTCAATTCCCGGACTTCATTACCAGACTCTTATTTGCCTGACCCTGAGCTGCCTAGCCCTGACCTGCTAGTTCCAATTGCCACCAGATTGACCGCCAGTGCTGCCAGAAACCCGCTGAATACTGCCAGCGGATCCAGCGCCCATTGGGCCAGAGCGAGATAGAGCACAAGCACCACCATCGCCCACTTCAACGCCATTCCACTTGCCAGCTTCAACATCGCAACTTCTGCTGCGACTACGCCGCCGCTCAGTGCGCGCCACGCCATAAGCACGCCGCCCGCCGTAATCGCCAACCCACCCAACGCCGCACCGATGGCCGCGCGAACACTGTCGCCAAGGAAAACCGCAGCGACGATGCTGGTGACGATTGCCTGGATAACGGCGATGCGTCGGGCAAGTCGCCGACTGGCGGCGGCAGTGTTGAGCAAGCTGGTTCAACTCATTGCGTACAACTCATTGCGGGCAGCGCACGCGAAGACAGTGCCCTGCCAAGAAGCGGAATGTTAACCGCTAGCTGGAAATGCTGGCAAGCAAAAAGGGCTGCGCAACGGCCATTGGTATTGCTTTTTCGAACATGCTCGCCCGCAATTCCGCCGATGCTGCCCGCAGCGTGCCCGCTTCGAACGGCTAAACTGGCTCATCGAATCGACTGTGGGTAGACCTCTCGCCATGTGTGGAATTGTCGGAATCAGTGCATCACGTGGGGTCGCAAGCGACCTCATTGCTGGTCTCAAGGCCTTGGAATATCGCGGTTATGACAGCGCCGGCTTGGCCATTCTTGGCCCGGTCGGCATCGAGCGCCGCCGCGCCAAAGGCAAGGTGCGCGATCTGGAACTGCTGCACAACGCGCAACCTTTAGACGGCCACAGCGGCATCGCCCACACCCGTTGGGCGACCCACGGCGTGCCCAACGAGCGCAACGCGCACCCGCATATTTCCGGCGATTCACTGTCCGTGGTGCACAACGGCATCATCGAAAATCACGCTGAGCTGCGACAGGAGTTGCAGGGCTTGGGCTACGTGTTCGAGTCCGATACCGACACCGAAGTTATCGCTCACCTCGTCGAACACTATCAGCGCGACGGCGATTCGCTGTTGCTCGCGAGTCGACGGGCGATCGCGCGTTTGCACGGTGCGTATGCGCTGGTGCTGATGTCCAAGCGCGAGCCCGGCGTGTTGGTCGGCGCACGCAGCGGCTCGCCGCTGGTGCTTGGCTTTGGCGAGGGCGAGCATTATTTGGCCTCCGACATCCACGCCTTGTTGCCGCTGACACGCCGCTTCAGCTATCTGGCCGAAGGCGATGTGGTTGAACTGCGCCAAGACGGCGTGCGCGTGCTCGATGCCGATGGCGCTGAGGTGCAGCGGCCGATCAAGGAATCCACGTTCAACCTGGATTCGGTAGAGCGCGGTGAGTATCGCCACTTCATGCTCAAGGAAATCTTCGAGCAACCTCAGGCTGTGGCAGACACATTGGAAAGCCGTATGGCCGGCGGTCGCGTGCTGTCGAACGTGTTCGGCGTCGGTGCCGACGAATTGCTCGCCCGCACCCGCCATGTCCACATCATTGCGTGCGGCACCAGTTATCACGCTGGCTTGGTCGCGCGTTACTGGATCGAGTCTCTCGCCGGCCTGCCTTGCACCTGCGAAATCGCCAGCGAGTATCGCTATCGCCAACCCGTGGTCTCGGCCGACACGCTATTGGTGACAATCTCGCAATCCGGCGAAACCGCCGACACCTTGGCCGCCTTGCGCATGGCCGGCGAGCGCGGTTACTTGGGCCGACTCGCGGTCTGCAACGTGCCCGAATCATCGATCGTTCGCGAAGCGGACTTGCAACTCATGACCCGCGCCGGGCCCGAGATCGGTGTCGCTTCAACCAAGGCCTTCACCACCCAGTTGGCTGCCCTCGCCTTGCTCGCCTTGCACTTGGGCCGCCTGCACGGCACCGATCCAGAGCGCGTCGCCGCCGGCGTTCGCGAGCTGGAAACCTTACCCGGCTTGATCGCCGAAGCATTGCACCTGGATGCGGCGATTCGCGACATGGCTGAGTCGTTTGTACCCAAACAGCACGCCTTGTTCTTGGGTCGCGGCACGCAATACCCGGTCGCCTTGGAAGGCGCGCTGAAGCTGAAAGAAATCTCCTACATCCACGCCGAGGGCTACCCGGCCGGCGAGTTGAAACATGGGCCGCTGGCGCTAGTCGACGAATCCATGCCCGTGGTCGCGGTCGCCCCCAACGATCACCTGCTCGACAAGCTGAAATCGAACATGGAAGAAGTCCGCGCCCGCGGCGGCGAGCTGTTCGTCTTCGTCGACACATCCGTCCGCCACGGCATGAACCACGACCACGTCCTCGAACTCCCCGCCTGCGGTGAAATCGCCGCCCCGATTGTCTTTACGGTGCCCCTGCAACTGCTCGCGTACCACGTCGCCGTGCTGCGCGGCACCGATGTCGATCAGCCGAGGAATCTGGCTAAATCCGTCACGGTGGAGTAGCGGTGCGAGGGTCAAGCCTGACGCTGTAGCTAGGGAATACAGACATTTCCTGGGAAATAAAGTCCAATCCTAGGAAATAGAGTTCTATCCCCTTGGTGGCCCAAGTTGTACTTCGCCGTTTAGGGCGTGAGTCAGTTCAGCATTGCAGTAAATACGGGGCTCGAACCGCCCCCTGGGCTTGATTGGAAGCGTGTTCTGGAGCCCAACTCGCCGTTTCGTTCTGATCCTGTGCCCAACCCATCCGTGCCATGCTCTTGTGGATCTCAACCCCAAGCCAGACCAAGACAATGCCCAGCGTGACAATCCCGCAGGCGACGATGGGTCGATGGACCAGCGTCCACGTTGACCGGACGCCCAATCGGCGGCATTTGAACATTGACGCGACGCTGGACCTCAACCGACCCATCTACCGCTACATGCAGTCCAAGTACTTACTCAGCTTTCTGCGAACGGGAGATCTCTACTTATCTAACGTTGGAGCTTGGCCTGACCCGTTTGAGCACTGGTGGCACTCGATCTTGTTCGATGGTGAGTCGCCCCTGAAAAGCGCACGTGCTTTCGCAACATGCTGGACGTGGCGAAGCAGAGACGAGCCCTTCTGGCGCCTGTATGAGCAGCGCTGCGATCACCGCGATGATCATGGCGAGTCCTATCCCAAAGGACCGCCTCCAGTTCGTATCAAATCAACACTGAAGCGAATCATCGATGGCATCCGAACCCCTCTCCGGGATTTTGACGCGAAGGTCTTCGTGGCACCAGTTGGCTACGTGACGACGAAAGAGCTCTTGCGGCATCGCTCCTCGCTCGTGACCACGCCTGCGGAGGTTGCTAGGGAGGCCGCGCACGCGCTGACTTACAAGCGCCTGGGTTTTCGGTACGAGAAAGAAGTACGGATTCTCTGGATTGACCGCTCACCCGATTCAGATTCGAGGCGGATTCCTGTCGACCCCGGATCACTAATCGACGAGGTAATGATCGGGCCGGTTCCGGAAGATCAGCAGGCAAGAGCGCATGCAGTCCGTCAGCTGCTGAAAGACGCGGGATACAAGGGTCGGATCAAGCGATCGCTCTTCTATCGCCCGCCGCGATAGATCACTGCACACGGATGCGCGCTTAAGGTCCGTGGATAGCTTCAACACCAGAATTTGCCAGGTCATACTTACCGAGATTTTGCGTGCTCACGACGAAGGTCATCTCCACTACGGACGCATATTCGTCGGACGCGCGGCGACCCCAATGCGTTCACCGCGATTGAGAAACCTGGCGCGTCTCTTGGCTTAGATCGTCAATTTGCGGTAAGCGGCCCGAGCTCCTCAAGCTTCGCTTTTATCTTGTGGTAGGTAGGGCCATCGACATAGGAGCGGACAACCTCAAGAACCTGATTGAGCACCTCGTCTCTAATTCTTCGTCTTAACGAAACGCTTTTGCTGCCATCTGTCAGAAACTGACCCATCAGCATCCTCGCTGATGCCTCTACGCTTTCAATGTCCTTCAC
>JANNWF010000462.1:0-5118 GCA_031408455.1 Pseudoxanthomonas sp.
AATGAGCGCCGTAGCCCAATCTGCACATACAGCGCTCCGGCAATAAAGATGCCGATCAGATAGGCAAAGAAACCAAAACCCACGTCGTACTTGGCGATCTCGGCGTTGCTGTAAGCCAAGTCATCGAGGAGCAGGCGCAGAGTCAGTTGACCCAATGTGTCGCCGATCTTGTGCACGAGAACAAACAACAGCACCAGCGCAGCACCACGGCGAGCAAAAAACTCACCCATCGGTGCCCAAGCGGCGCGAATCACACCAGCAGCACCGCGCGCTGGCGGCGGCGGCCGATGTCGCGCGGGTTCTCCCAACCAAAGCGTGGCGACTACTGCCGGCAGCACGAACAGCATGCAAGCAAGATAAGCAGCCGACCAATTCCATTGTCCGGCCACCAGCAAGGCCAAGGCGCCGGCAGACACCGAGCCAATCCGCCAACCGTATTGCGACATGCCCGAACCCGTAGCCAACTGATGGGGCTGCAGTGTCTCAATGCGATAGGCATCAATCACGATATCGAAGGTCGCACCTGCCACGCCGACCAGTACCGCAGCCAGCGCCACGGTGCCCAAATCGGCGGTCGGGCTGGCCAAGCCAAGAGAAGCAACGCTGGCGGCTACCGCAGCTGCGCTCAACCAAAGCCACGAACAGCGCTGGCCGAAACGGCCGATCCAAGGCAGGCGAACACGGTCCACCGCAGGTGCCCAGAACACTTTCAGGTTGTAAACCAAGAACGCCAACGAAAAAGCGGTGACAGTCTTCTTGTCGATACCATCCTGAGCCAGTCGCGTGGTCAGGGTGGCGCCCAGCATCGCGTAAGGAAACCCCGAGGAGATGCCCAGCAGCAGGGCAGCGATTGGCCCCGCCTCCAAATAGGGGCGCAGCGCAGCAGGTAGGCGCGACTGCCAAGCAGGTGACGGCATATTCATCGCGGCATGCTACCGAGTTCGCGGCGCCGGACGATGCGGACTTAGCCGATTAATGGCGGCTGTGTGGTCGTTGCCGATCACCGTTGCAAAGCGACAGGGTGGACCAGGTTGGCCGGGTAGATGGCTCCCAGTACCCGCAAGCCACGTGCGCCGGTCACGCTCGGCAAATTGCCCGGCCGTCCCGCCAGAGTTTCGCGAGCCAGCCACGCGAAGCCAATGGCTTCGACGAAATCGGGATCGATTCCATGCACCGCACTGGTCTCTAATTTGACCATCGGCAGCTCGGCTTGCAGCGCGGTCATCAGCGTCGTGTTGTGAACGCCGCCACCGCAAGCGATGACACGCACGCAACTCGGCAAAGCCATGCGCAGCGCATCCGCGATGCTGCGCACCGTCAAGCGCAACAAGGTCGCTTGAACGTCAGCCGGTGTCACCGACACGTCAGCCAACCGCGCGTCCAACCAATCGAGATGAAACACGTCGCGGCCAGTGCTCTTGGGTGGCGGCAGTGCCAGCCAAGGCTCCGCAAGCAGACGCTCAAGTAGCAAGGGATGGGCGCTACCCGTGGCGGCAAAGGCACCATTGGGATCAAATCCGGAGCCAGTGTGACGAAGATGCCATGCGTCCATTAGGCTGTTGGCCGGGCCGCTGTCGAAACCGCGCACGTCGCCCTGTGCGGGTAATAAGGTGAGATTGGCGATCCCACCGAGATTGAGCACCGCTCGATCTTCAGCGGTGGTGCGCCACGCCGCCGCATGGAAGGCTGGCATCAAGGGCGCGCCATGGCCCCCGGCGGCGACGTCGCGACGACGAAAGTCGGCCACAACGGTAACCCCGATCGTCTCTGCGATCAGATTCGGATCGCCCAATTGCAGCGTAAACGGTGTCTTGCCGTGCGGCCGGTGGCGCAGCGTTTGACCATGGGATCCGATCGCGGTCAGCTGCGCTGGCCTGAAGTCGGCCGCCTCCAACAGCGATTGCGCGGCCCCGGCAAACGCGGCACCAATGCGATGGTCGAGCTCACCCACCGCGTCTAGCGTCAGCGGCGTGTCTCGCTGTGAATGCGCAAGGATCGACTCGCGTAACCCAGACTCATAGGCAAAGGTGCGAGCGCAGACCGAACGCGGCAGGCCACCATCAAACACCACCAGCGCGGCGTCAATGCCATCGACGCTGGTCCCTGAAATCAGTCCTACAAAGTAGTCGGTCGTCGCTACACCCACCGCATTAACGCGCCGTGGCGTAGACGCTGCCACCGGCCAAGACATCCAACTGTGCAAGCAGCGGCTGCGTTTGCAGGCGGAAGCGATCCAGTTCCGACTTCGGTAACGGCTCAGGTTTTGGCATCGTGACCTTTAATGGATCGCGATGCACGCCCGCGACGCGGAACTCATAGTGCAAGTGTGGTCCGGTCGCGAGGCCGGTTTGGCCTACATAACCAATGACGTCCCCTTGGCGCACGCGGCTGCCGTTCTTGAACTTGCCCAAGCGTGACATGTGGCCGTACAGCGTGCTGACATTGTTGGCGTGCTGCATGATCACGGTGCGCCCGTAACCACTCTTCCAGCCCGCAAACGTTACCTTGCCATCGCCCGCCGACATGATCGGTGTGCCGGAGGAAGCTGCGTAGTCGACGCCACGGTGGGCGCGCGTCAAACCCAGCACCGGATGCCGACGTGCGTTCGAGAAACGTGAGCTGATGCGCGCGAAGTCGATCGGCATGCGCAAGAAGCCTTTCTTCATCGGCCGCCCATCGGCGTCGAAATAGTCGGTGCGACCGTCGGCAAACTGATAGCGGAAAACCTGATGCTGCTTACCTTGGTTGACGAACGTGGCCGCAAGCACATCGCCACTGCGGAGGCGCTCGCCATCACGCCAAATTTCCTCGTAAACCACATCGAATCGATCACCGACGCGCAAATCCTGGGCAAAGTCGATGTCGTAGCCGAACGCCTTCGCCAGCTCGAAGATCGCGGTCTGGCTCATTCCGGCGCTCTGGCCCGCATTGAACAAGCTGTCCTGAATCTCGCCGGAGGCCATGTGCACTCGGCGTTGAATTACCCGCGGCTGCACGTCTTCTGTGATTGCCGAAGCGCTGATCGAAAGCGCCACGCGCTCGCTTTCTCCGCGCTCGAACTGCAGCGACAGCAACTCACCCGCCGCGCTGACCACGAACTCGAATTGGTTGCCTACGCGCAGCTGACTCAAAGGCTCGCGTGCACCCGGGTGCTCCAGCACGCGATGCAGGGTGGTCGCCGACAAGCCGAGATTCGCGAATATCTCGCCCATCGTCTGCCCAGCCTCAACCCGCACCGAATGCGTCATGGTCGCGGCCACCGTCTCGGCTGTCGCCGGTGTCGCCAAGGTTGCAATTGGCGATGGCGGAAGTTCAATTGTTATCGGCACAGCCAGCGAAGCTGCATCCAACTCAACCCGTGAAGTCGTGTCGGAGCTGAACATGAACGCCGCTGTCGGAAGCAACAACGCCACCGCCAACAATGGCAGCCAGCGTTTGGGCGGAGACCGCAACGTCGTCAGCAGTGAGGCTGGAGATGCTGTCTTGAGGTCGCTCCAACGAACGGCTTGCGGCGCAGGCTTGCTGATGAGGCGCTCGGGCCCCTGCGATACTGTCACGATGGTCCGGCCATGAGCAAAAAAGTGACCGTAAGCTAAACGCACTCAAAACCATGCGTCAAGCCTTTGTTCCAATTAGCTTTTTTTACACCTTCACTTAACCTTTATTTAACCGTCAACTAACAATTGCGGCGGTTAAACACCTTGGAGTCACTCTCAGTGAGCAGCCACAGCGATGCCCTTGCCCTGATCGGACGCGGTGCCGAAGAGATACTCAAGCGCGATGAGTTGGAAAACAAGTTGGCACTTGGCCGGCCCTTGAGAGTAAAGGCCGGCTTCGATCCGACTGCCCCGGACCTGCACATTGGCCATACGGTCCTGCTCAACAAAATGCGCCAGTTCCAAGACCTGGGACACCAGGTCATCTTCTTGATCGGCGATTTCACCGGCATGATCGGCGACCCCAGCGGCAAGAATGCGACCCGCAAAGTAATGACGCGGGAGGACGTGGAGGCCAACGCGAAGACCTATGCCGATCAGGTCTTCAAGGTGCTGGACCGCGACAAGACCGAGCTGCGCTTCAACATGGAATGGTTTGGCCAGATGACCGCGGTCGACATGGCCCGCCTAGCCGGACTGCTGACTGTTGCCCGGATGCTCGAGCGAGACGACTTCGCCAAGCGCTACGCCGCGCAGCAGCCGATTTCAATTCACGAGTTCCTTTACCCGCTGGCTCAGGGCTACGACTCGGTGGCGCTCAAGGCCGATGTCGAGCTGGGAGGAACAGATCAAAAGTTCAACCTGCTCATGGGCAGGGCAATGCAAGAGCACTTCGGACAGCCGCCGCAAGTTGTGCTCACCATGCCACTACTAGAAGGCCTAGACGGCGTCGTCAAGATGTCCAAGTCGCTCGGCAACTACATCAGCATCAACGAGCCAGCCATCGACATCGTCACCAAGACCTTGAAGATCGGCGATAGTTTGATGTGGCGTTGGTTTGAACTGCTCAGTTTCGATGTTTCCTTGGCTGAGCTCGATCGAATGCGGCAGGACGTTGCCGCAGGTCAGCTCAACCCGCGTGATGCCAAATTGCGCCTTGCGAGGGAACTGGCCCAGAGATTCCACGGGGCGTACGCGGCTGAGGCCGCCATTGCCGGCTGGCATGCGGTCGTGCGCGGTGAAGGTGACACCTCCGTGCTTGCGCAAATGGACATCGCGGTGCCAGCCGAAGGCCTGCGCCTAGCTGCCCTGCTCAAGGCAGCTGGCCTCGCTGCAAGCGCCTCAGAAGCGACTCGCAAGATCAAGGAGGGTGCCGTTCGAATCGATGGAGAAGTTGCGGATGACCCAACGAGGACTTTCGGCGTCGGCTTTACTGGCGTGCTGCAAATCGGCAAGCGCAACTTCGCGCGCGTCCTTCTGACTGCTGGGTAACCGCAGGAGCGAGAAGCCGTACCGCGACATAGGATCGAAAAACTCTGCCGAAGGTGTTGACGGACACAAAAACTGCTGTAAGATGCGCGGCTCGGTTGAGCGAAATGCTTGATCGGCGGAAACAAAAATCGGATTGGCGTTGAGGCTAATTCGAATGATCTTTGACAGTGTGCGCAGGTAATTTGTGCGG
>JANNWF010000463.1:0-9277 GCA_031408455.1 Pseudoxanthomonas sp.
GTTGAAGAAGGACGTCAAGGCCATCGCCAACAACCAGATTCAGCGCCTAGAACTGGCGATGTGCGGCGGGCGCAGTTTCGACGCGACGGTGTTCCGACAATTCTTCGTCCAGCACCCATTGATGCGCCACCTTGTACGCCGGCTGCTGTGGGGCGTGCCGCAGGCGGATGGCAGCGTGCAGGGATTCCGCGTCGCCGAGGACCTGAGCTTCGCCGATCACGAGGACATGCAGTTCGAGCTTGCCGAGGACGCCCGCGTCTGCCTGCCGCACGTGTTGCTGCTCGGCGAAACTCAGCAGGCCGCGTTCGGCCAAGTGTTCGCCGACTACGAAATACTGCAGCCCTTTGTGCAACTCGGTCGCGAAATCATGACCATGAGCGAGGACGAGCTCGGCCAGCACGAGGTGTCGCGATTCAAGGGCAAGCGCGTCGCGATCGGCAGCGTTTACGGCCTGCAGCATCGCGGTTGGCGCCACGGCAGCCCGCAGGATGGCGGCTGGATCGGCTGGTTCGAGAAGTCGCTGCCGGGCGGGCTTGAAGTACAACTCGAACTCGACCCCGGAACCGTCGTCGGTGAAATCAATTACGAACCCAAACAGACGCTGGGCGCGCTCCACCTGCGCGTGGCCAACAGTTGGGACGACGCCGGCCGACGCCCTTTGAGTGTGCTCGATCCGGTTGCACGCTCGGAACTTCTACGCGATCTGGACCGGCTATCGGTGCTGGTCGAGTAGGCAGCGGCTCTAGCATCAATCACGTGCGTCACGATCAATCTTGATGGCAGTCACCGTTTGCAGGCTTGCCATTGCGCCGCTGGAAATTGTTGTGGGCGCGCCGCTACCCTGGAATCTGCCCAAGCATTCCATCCAGCGCGAGGGATAAACTGCGCGCGTGACCGTCCCCCGCGTGATCGCGTATTGCGTTCTTGGCTTCGCCGGCTCCTCGGCACTCGCTGGCGCGCCCGATGCTTTGGTGTTTGCCAACGGTTTTGAGGCGGCCGCTGCTTCGCTTTGCAGCGCAGTCACGCCCGGCAACACCACAGTCGCTGCGCCGCAGCTGTCGGCAACGTTGCGCGACTCGTTTCACGAGTCGTGGCTGGGGTCGCCAGCGGTGGCCGATCTGCAGGGTGATGGCACGCCGGAGATTCTGGCCGCGCGCAGTGGCGTAGTGTTGGGTTGGCACATCGACGGCAGCATCGTCTTTCGCGCCACGGTGACCGGCCGCGTCTGGTCGTCGCCGATCGTTGCTGACCTCGTGGCCTCACAACCCGGACTCGAAGTCGCCGTCGCTGCCCGCGGCCAAATCTATGCCTGGAACTCGGCCGGCGCGCTGCTGCCCGGTTTTCCGCACCCCTGGCGCGACGAAATGCGCTCGATTGCAGCCGGCGACATCGATGGCGATGGTGATCTGGAGCTGGTCGTAGCCACCACCGCGCGGCTTGAAGCCAATGGCCAACGCGACTTGCTGTATGCGGTTCACCACAACGGTGTGCAAGTGGTCGGTTTCCCGCCGAATACCAGTGGCGCGGCCGGCTGCACCAACGCCTGTTTCGTCACCGGCGGCTTTGACCAGAACGTCGCCTTGGGCAACGCCGATGCCGATGCTGCGCTGGAAGTCTTCGCCGGTCACGACAATGCTTACTTGAGTCTGCACGATGGCAATGGCCGCGCCTTTGATGCGGCGTCGATCTTCAACAATCGCGACAAGATTTCGGGCGTCCGCTCGATGCTCGACTACGCCCTTGCCCAGCAGGGATTCGGCAACAACGAAGCGGTCGACAACCAAGGCCACTTCACCAATTCGGCGCCGGCCTTCGCCGATGTCGACGGCGACGGCACGCGTGAGTTGGTGATGCTGGGCTCGGTACAGAACGCGGCACAGACCGACCGCCAACGCGGTGTCGCCGTCTGGGTGATGCGCCCGAACGGCACCCGGCCGACGGCTTGGGTCGCCCCGTATCACGCGCCGACCTATCTCGCGGGTTTGGTTGATTTCGCCGGCACCAACATCGTCGCCGCAACCAACCAGTTGGCGGTCGCTGACATCGATCCTGCGCGACCCGGTCTGGAGTTCGTGTTTGCCGCCTTCGACGGCCGCATCCACGCCGTTGATTCGAACCGCCAGGCGATGTGGCAGCACACCTACACCACCGATGCGCGCGTGCTCACCGGCGGCGTGGCTATCGGCGATCTATCTGGCGATGGCCGCCCCGAGATCGTGTTCGCGAGCTACTCGCCGGATGTCGGCAAAAGCAACCTGTTCGTGCTCAATGCACTGGGCAGCCGGCTGCACACGATTCCCCTGCCCGACCGCGGCGTGATGTCGGTACCCACGTTGGCGGATGCCGACGCCAACGGCACCCTCGACATCGTGCTCAATCTCAAGGACGGCATCAGCAACGTGCGTCAGGTGCTGGTTTACGCGGTGCCCGGTGCGCAGGCCAATTGCCTGCCTTGGCCGACCGGTCGCGCCAACCTGTTGCGCAGCGGCAACCCGCCCTAGGCGTGCGGACGCTTACGAAACGCCGGTTTCCAACCTCAGCCCAAGAAGCAAACCCATAACCGGCCGCTGACGCAAACAACGCCCCCACTCACCCCGCTCGCACCACCATTGGCACATGCCCCGACGCCACGTCAAACCGCCGCGCCGACTCCACATTGAGCGTGGAGTCATCAAAAAATATGTCCGCCCCGAATGCTTCCAGGAACGGCCCTTTGTCGCGGCCGCCGAGAAACAAAGCTTCGTCAATCCGCACATCCCATTGCCGCAGGGTCATGATCACGCGCTTGTGCGCGGGGGCCGAACGGGCGGTGACCAAGGCGGTGCGCAGCGGCGACTGGTTGATCGGGAAGGCGGCTTGAATGCGGTGCAGGGCCGCCAATACGCCGCGGAAAGGGCCGCCGCTAAGCGGCTCCGACCAGCGCTCTGATTCGTTGCGTGAAAACGCTGCCAAGCCGTGTTCATCGGATATGCGTTGCGATTCGTCGCCAAAAATCACTGCGTCGCCATCGAAGGCAATCCGCAACTGATCGCTTGCGCGCGTCGGCGCTTTGCTTGGCAAGATGGTGGCGGCGGCTACCCCGGCAGCCAATGCGTTGGTGACATCTTCGGGATGCGCGGACAGGAACAACTGCGCGCCGAATGGCTTGATGTAGGGAAATGGCGCTGCACCATTGGTGAATGCGGCGCGCACGATGTCCAAGCCGTGCGTTTCGATTGAGTTGAATATGCGCAATCCAGTGTCAGAGGAATTGCGCGACAGCAAGATGACTTCGACGCGTGGCAAACCAGCCGCGTTGTGTGCGTTCAAGGCCAGCAATTTGCGGACCAAGGGGAAGGCGATGCCAGGCCCCAACGGGTCTTCTTCGTGGCGACGTTGAAACTCCGCGTAGGCATCAAGGCCTTCTCGCTCGAATAGCGCGTGGCTGTCCTCCATGTCGAACAACGCGCGTGACGAAATGGCGACCACAAAGGCGCTGTCGTTGACCACTGGCGCCGGCGTGGTGGTTTCAGTCATATCGCGACGCTATGGCGGTGCAAATGCGCAAGTTCGAACCCTCCTACGTGGTCATTCCGGCGCACGCCGGAATCCACGCACTGGCGCCTGAACTGCCGACGCGGAAAGCACGAGATCCCCGCCTGCGCGGGGATGACGAACTCTACAGCAGACCCTTGGGCGACCAAGCCACTCATCAATGCGCAAACTGCTCATTCAAGATGCGCTCTTCCAAATGCTGCTCGGGATCGAACAACAAGGTCACGGTGCGCGTCGTGGATTCGCGGATGACCACTTCCACAATGTCGCGCACTTCGGACGAATCGGCGGTCGCGCTGACTGGCCGCTTGTAATGATCCAGAATCTCAAAACGCACTTCGGTATGCGCACGCAAGATCGCGCCGCGCCAGCGGCGCGGTCGAAATGGACTGATCGGTGTCATCGCCAGTACTGAGCTGTCCAAGGGCAGGATCGGCCCGTGCGCAGACAGGTTGTAAGCAGTGCTGCCTGCCGGCGTCGACACCAAAACGCCGTCGCAGACGAGTTCTTCCAAGCGCACTTCGCCGTTCAACGACACTCGGATCTTGGCGGCTTGTTTGGTTTGCCGCAGCAGCGAGACTTCGTTGAAGGCGACTGCTTCAACAGTGTTGCCCGACTCGGATTGCGCCACCATTTCTAGCGGTCGCAGCACCGCCGGTTGTGCGCGGACGATGCGTTCAATGAGGTCATCGGGCCGATGCTGATTCATCAAGAATCCCAGCGTGCCGGCTTTCATGCCATACACGGGCTTGGCATAGGTCCGATGGCGATGCAGGGTCTGCAGCATGAAGCCATCGCCGCCCAAGGCGACGATGACATCACAGTCGGCAACGCTGCATTCGCCATAGCGCGAGCGCAGAACCTTCAATGAGTCCTGCGCCTCGGGGGTTTTGCTGCCCTCAAACGCAAGGCGAGGCGGGGTCGACATAGCGTCTCCAGTGGCGGGTTCTTCGTGTGCCGATAGGACCACGCGGAGGCTACCGGCGCAAGGCAACGCACAGATCAATCGCTAACGCAGTCACTTCAATCGCAGCGGAGCAAGCTCCGCTACAAATGCATCAGCGCTTCGCTTCCGCAGTTGTAGAGCCGAGCTTGCTCGGCTGCTCGTTCCGGCAGACCATGGGGCAAGGGCACAAGCAGCGGAGCAAGCTCCGCTCTACCAAAACTCGAATAGCGAGACTCCCGCAGTTTGTGCACTTGGCCTTGCTTGCCTACCGCTCCGCGTAGGTCACCAGCTGGGCCAAGCGTCGCACTGCAACCGACACCGTCGGGTAATCGGCCGAGCGCTGTGCACGAATCTCCGAGAACATTTGCAGGGTGAAGCGCAGGGCGGGATCGTCGCGGTCTACCCAAGTCGACACGCGATCCTCGATGGCGGTGTCTTTGTCATCCAGCAACTGCGCCACCAGCGCACTTTGTTGCGACTGCAATTCATCGCGGAGCACGCCGCGAGCCAGAGCGTGCCAACGACCATCCACCGGCAGCGCCTCAATGCGATCCGCCAACCAACGCAGATGCAGCACCTGACCCACTTCCGACCCGATGCGGCCAACATCGATCACCGACACGCCGTGCTCGTGGGCGACTTCAATCATGTCCAACGCCGAGCCCAATTGCGGCAACAGCGAGAGGCGTTCGGCCAGCGCCTGCGGAAAGCCCAGATCCAGCCAATGTGCGCGGTCTTCGGCAAACTCGCGCTTGTCGTCGACACTCAATACACGGCTCAGTCCGGCCGAAAGCTCCCCCATGCCTGGCTGATAGCGTGCGACGGAGGCGGCGATGTCGCGGCGCTCGCTGGCGGGGCGCTGCAGCAACCAACGCGTCATCGCCCGCAACACATTCCAGATCCGCATCAGCGCGTCGACTTGCGCGCTTTCGCTGACCTTGCCATCTAGCGCATCGATGTCGCCCCATGACTGCCGCGCGTCAATCACTTCGCGCGCGATGCTGTAGGCCTTGGCGACCGCCGCCGAGCTTTCGCCGGTGTCCTCTTGCATACGCATGACAAAGGTCGCGCCCATCCGATTGACCATCGAATTGGTCACCGCGGTAGCGATGATTTCGCGGCGCAGGCGATGGCGTTGCATGTGCTCGCCAAACTTTCCGCGCAGCGGCTCAGGAAAGTAGCGCGACAGTTCCTTCGACAAATACGGATCTTCCGGGACGTCAGAATCCAGCAATTGCTGAAAGGCAACGATCTTGGAATACGACAGCAGGATCGACAGCTCAGGGCGAGTCAGCCCAAGGCCACGCGCCTTGCGCTCGGACAACTGCGCGTCTGAAGGTAGAAATTCGATGGCGCGATCGAGCAGGCCCTTGGACTCCAGCGTGCGAATGAAGTGTTGCTTGGAGCCGAGCCGGGTCACGCTCATGCGCTCCATCAGGCTGATGGCCTGGTTTTGCCGATAGTTGTCGACCAGCACCAGTTGCTCGACTTCTGCTGTCATCTGCGCCAGCAGCGCGTTGCGCTCTGACAGCGTCATCTGTTCGCGTGCCACGGCGTCATTCAACAGGATCTTGATGTTGACCTCGTGATCCGAGGTGTCGACGCCGGCCGAGTTGTCGATGAAGTCGGTGTTCAACAGCACGCCGTTCTGGGCGGCCTCGATGCGCCCGAACTGGGTCATGCCGAGATTGCCGCCCTCACCCACTACCTTGCAACGCAGCTCATAACCATCCACACGAATGGCGTTGTTGGCACGATCACCGACGTCTGCTTGGGTCTCGTTGGCCGCTTTGACGTAGGTGCCGATACCTCCGTTCCAAAGTAGATCGATTGGTGCCTTGAGAATCGAAGAAAGC
Source organism: Pseudoxanthomonas sp. (assembly GCA_031408455.1). Classification (GTDB taxonomy): domain Bacteria; phylum Pseudomonadota; class Gammaproteobacteria; order Xanthomonadales; family Xanthomonadaceae; genus JANNWF01. Next base: position 6,337 of record JANNWF010000463.1, read on the forward strand.
AACTCGTTGGGCGCCATGGCTTCGATCGAGCCATCGACACCCAGCGCCTTGCGCGCTTCCGGGCTCAGCGGGATGCTTTTCGCGCTACGCGGCCAAATGCCGCCGCCGACCGAGATCAATTCGCGGTCGTAGTCCTCCCAACTCGAACGTGGCAGCGCGAACAAGCGCGAACGTTCGGTGAAGCTGCGCGCCGCATTGGGGTTAGGATCGATGAAGATGTGGCGGTGATCAAACGCGGCGAGCAAGCGAATGTGCGTCGACAACAGCATGCCATTGCCGAACACGTCACCCGACATGTCGCCAACGCCGGCGCAGGTGAAGTCTTGCGTTTGGCAGTCGCGCCCCAGCGCGCGGAAATGGCGCTTGACCGACTCCCAGCCGCCCTTGGCAGTGATGCCCATGCCCTTGTGGTCATAGCCGACCGAACCGCCCGAGGCGAATGCATCACCCAACCAGTAGCCGTGTTCCTCAGCAATCGAATTGGCGATGTCGGAAAACGTGGCTGTGCCCTTGTCGGCGGCAACCACCAAGTACGGATCTTCGGCATCGTGGCGAACCACAGCGTCGGGATGTGCGACTTTGCCTTCGACCAAGTTGTCGGTAATCGTCAACAAGCCGGTGATGAACAGCCGGTAGCAAGCGATGCCTTCGGCCAGGATCGCATCGCGGTCGCCGCCCACCGGCGAGCGTTTGACGAAGAAACCGCCTTTGGCACCGACCGGCACGATCACCGTGTTCTTCACCATTTGTGCTTTCACCAAGCCCAGCACTTCGGTGCGGAAGTCTTCGCGTCGGTCTGACCAGCGCAAGCCGCCGCGCGCCACGGGTCCAAAGCGCAGGTGCACGCCTTCCACCCGCGGACCGTAAACAAAGATCTCGCGATAGGGGCGCGGTTTCGGCAGGTCTGGTACCAGCAAGGGATCAAACTTGAAGCTGATGGTGTCGGCGTAATGACCTTCCGGCTGCTGATAGAAGCTGGTCCGCAAGGTCGCCCGGATCACCTTGATGAAGCTGCGCAGGATGCGGTCTTCGTCGATGGAAGACACGCTGTCCAGCAAGCCATCCAACGCCTTCTCAGCTGCTGCCATTTGCACCAAACGGTTGCCGCCACGGGCAGCGACCAAGGCATCGATCAAGGCCTCGGCGGTCGGTGCATCGGTGGCCAAGGCGCGCAATTCGATCCCAATACGGGCCTGGCCCTGCGCGATGTCGTCCGCATTTTCGGTGCCGGTAGCCGGATGGAACTTGGCCTCAAACAGCTCCACCAGCAGCCGCGCCAACAGCGGATAGCGCGCCAGCGTTTCTTCCATGTAGGTTTGCGAAAATGGCACGCCGGTTTGCAGCAAAAATTTGCAGTAACCGCGCAGCATGGCGACTTGGCGCCAACCCAATCCCGCCAACAACAACAAACGATTGAACTTGTCGCTCTCGGCTTGGCCGCGCCAGATCGCTTCAAATGCGGTCGCAAACGGCTCCCGCAGACGCTCAACATCGACCTCCAAACCCGCCGGCGGATCGATCTCAAAGTCTTGAATGTAGATGCTGTCGCCATTCACGCGCAGCTCAAACGGGTGCTCGGCCAACACGCGCAGACCCATGTCCTCCATCATCGGCAGCGCGTCGGACAGGGCGATATCGCTGCCCAAGCGAAACAGCTTGATGCGCAAACCGCCGGACTCGTATCGATGCAAGTCGATACGCAGGTCGTCGCTACCACGCAGATGCGCGACTTGCTCGACATCGTCCGCTGCAATATCGGGGCTGACTTGCTCGATATAGCCGGCCGGCAAGGCACGACCGTAGCGGTTCGAAAGTCGCAAGCCTTTGTCTTCGCCATGACGAGCGACCAAGCGCTCACGTAGTTCGTCTTGCCAATTGCGCACGATGCGCGCGAGCGCGGCCTCCAGCGCTGGCTCATCGACAGTGACCACTTCGCCACTGCGTGGCCGGATCAGCAAATGCAATTGCGCCAGCGGCGATTCACCGACTTGAATATTGGTGTCCAAGCGTTCGCCGTGCAGGGCTTCTTTCAGCATCGCCTCGATGCGCTTGCGCACATCGGTATTGAAGCGATCCCGCGGGATGTAGACCAGCGCGGAAAAGAAGCGGCCGTAACGATCTTGGCGCAGGAATAACTTGGTCCGCGAGCGTTCTTGCAGACCAAGAATGCCCATTGCGGTGCGCGCCAGCTCTTCGCCGCTGGATTGGAACAGCTCATCGCGTGGCAGGGTTTCCAGGATGTGCCGCAGCGCCTTGCCGCTATGGCTGTTCGGCGCTAACCCTGAGTTCTGCATCACGTATTCAAAACGCCGCCGCACCAACGGGATGTCCCAAGGGCGCCGGTTGTAGGCGCTGGATGTGTAGAGACCGAGGAAGCGCGCCTCCGAAATGGGCTTGCCATTGGCGTCAAAACGCAGCACGCCGATGTAATCCATATACCCCGGCCGATGCACGCTGGAGCGCGAATTGGTCTTGGTCAGAATCAAGGCTTCGGCGGTGCCCGACTGCGGCAAGCTGTGCGCTGCCAAAGTATTCAATTTGCGTGGCTTGTCACTGGCCGGTTTGCTGTGCAGCAGACCCAAGCCGCTAGCTGGCAGGGCGCGCAGCACTTCTTCGTCCCCCTCAGGCGCGACTTCATATTCGCGGTAACCCAAGAAGGTGAAATGGTCGTCGGCGACCCAGCGCAGAAATTCCTGAGCTTCGCGGCGAGCCGCATCAGAGATCGGGAGCTGGGCCGTGTCGAAGCTATCGGCGCATTCGATCAATTTGTCGCGCGCGGCTGCCCAGTCACGTACGCAAACCCGCACATCCGACAATGCCGCCAACACGGAGGCTTCGATGCGGCGCAGCTCGGTGGCCTCCGACTGCCGATCAATCTCGATGTGAATGATCGACTCGGGCTTGCCGCGTTCGCCCAGCGACAAGATGTGGCCGCCTGCAT
>JANNWF010000464.1:0-11850 GCA_031408455.1 Pseudoxanthomonas sp.
GAGGAGTGGCTGTCGCAGATCATCGTTCGCTTGAACGAGCTGTTCGTGACCGATGGGCTGACCGACAAGGACCTGATCAACTACGCCTACGTCATCCGCGACAAGGTCGGCGAGAACACCAAGGTGATGCAGCAGATCGACAACAACTCCGTCGAGCAGGCATTGCTGGGCGACTTCGCCAGCGCCATGGACGACGCCGTGATGGCAAGCAGCGAAGCGCACCAGAAGCAAATGCTGCAGTACTTGAACAGCAAAGAACTGCAGACGGGCTTGCAGCGTGTGGTGTTTGAACTGCTGGTCGCGCAGCGGCGGGCTGGACTTGGTGAAGCGGGGAAAGGTCCACTTCGCCTCGGGAAGTAAACCTGACCCCGCTTCACCCACCCCGTTTCCCCGCAAATTCCGAGCACGATGGATCGAGCGACTTTTTTCCTGATGCTGGCCGCGATGTTTGCAGTAGGCGTTCTGCTTCTGCTGCGAACGCGACTGCGATATCGCCGATTTGCCCGCACCCGCGCGCGCGTCGTCGGCAACCACATCGTGATGGGGACTACCGCCTACGACCACCAGCGCGATTCACGCGTCGACTACTCCATCGTCGAATTCACCGACGCCAACGGCAACACGCATCGCGTGCAGCTATCAGAAGCGATGGCCGCTGAACGCGGCGGCCCCCGTCCTGCCGCGGACGGCACGATCGCCATCTTCTATGACCCGCGCGATCCGCAGTCCGTACACTTGGACTCGTTCTTGGCGCGCAATTTTGTTGGATTTTTCTGGATGGCTCCGGCAGTGTTGGTCGCCATTTTTCTATTCGCAGTCAAGGTCTACCTGATCTTTCAATCTGGGTGGAACTAAAACGGGGTCCAACAAAAACGGGCTCAGGTTCACTTCTCGCCGCGAAGTGAACCAACCCCGTTTTTGCTTGACGCCGTTTTCGCTGCTTGAGCAGCGCCAGTATCATGTCTGCTGCCACCAGCGCGGCCATGCCGAACGCCAATAGGGTGGTGCGCGACACACGGTCGGACAGGCTGCGTTCGCCTCGACGGTTGCATACACGATAGCCGGGTCGGCCGGCGTGGTGGCGAGTCCGAGCTTGCCCATATCGCCCTCGGGCAGACCGGTTTTCACCTGCCGCCAAGTCTGGCCGTTGTCGCTTGATTTCCAGATGCCGGATTTCGGTCCGCCGCCCAAAAATCCCCGACCGTGACGCCGCCGCTGGTACGCCGCGTCGCGCCGCCATCGCTGCTGCGGTAGACGCCACGTTCCCCGCCCGCCGACCACAGTGGACCTTCGGCGGCGACCAGCACGACACTGCTATCGCGCGGATCGACCAGAATTCGGCCGCTGTGCTGCGACGCGGCCAGCCCCATCGCCTGCCACGAGAGGCCGGCGTCCAGGCTTCGATACACGCCGTCACCCCGGCTCCACTCTCTTGGAGACGTTGAGCTCTATTCATCAAGCGAGCCGAGCTGCGTCGCGCCGCCAGAGGCCGCCCGCAAACCACGCTAAGTCTTCAACTTCAAAGGCCTACAGCTCCGTGATGCTGGCCCACCGAAAGACCAGCTGGGCGGCGCGACGACGCGTACTCGACCGAGTACCCCGTAGCTGTCGCCATCCGCTCGGCGTTTAAAGCCTACACATGCATTGCCTTCTAGTGTTCTGTGCTGGCCGGATCGCGACCGAGGCGCCGGCAGCGCCCCCTGCCGACGGGCGCAACCCGACCCATTTCGGCCAGTCGAAATCGCTTCGTGTCAGGTGAGAGCGGTCATTCGTCCACGCTCATGGCACGCGAGCTGGCGGCGCGTTGGGGGTGAGCAATTCCCATCGATTCGCTCCCTGCTCTCTGTGCCTGAAGGAAGCAAGATCTGGAGCAGTTTTTCTGCGACTTCGTTAGAAGCCTGGCGGAAGGAGAGGCGTTGGTTGCGGCGCTCTTTTTGAGTTAACGCGGCAGCGGCAACATATCGAGCTTGGCACGCTCGATATTGATCAGCTCGATCATGCGGGTGCTCTGCGCCTTGAAGGCCGGATCATCACGCAGCTCGGCGAACGCCGGATCGCGGGCGAGCAGCGGGTCGCGGAAGCCGAGATCGATGGCTTGGGTCAGTGCCTTCACCGCCGCCGCGCGCTCGTTGGCCAATGCGAAATACCGCGCCTCGGTCATCACGAACCCGCCGCTGGCATAGCCCTGCTCACGCTGGAAGTCCAGGCGCTTGCGCCAAAGCGCCAAAGTCTCGGCCAATCCGTTTTCGTCGCCCGTTGCCCGCTGCGCGGCGGCGATGGCTTCGAAGGGCCCCGATACGTCGGGTGCAAACATGGCATCCAATGCTTGGATGCCGGCCACGCGCTCCCGGTACAGTGCCAAAGCTTCATCAAAGCGACCGGCCCTGGTCAGCGTGGTGAGCAAAACTCCAGCCGCATCAGGATCGTCCGGCGCCGCTGCAAGGCTCGCGCGCGACTCACTGATGGCCTGCTCACTGCGACCCAGCGCAAACAGCGTGCGTGCCCTGAGTGCCGGCGTGCCTTGCAGCGCGGGCACGCGGTCATGGTCGCCCAAGCGGTCGTAAACAAACGCGTTCAATGCCTGTGCCCAGTTAGAACCGAGCGCCAGCATTCGCGCCGCTGGAACCTGCGCGTCGGCCAAGCGGCCGGCGTCCAGCAGGTCAAACGCCTGAGCGCCGAAAGTCTGCGGACTGTCGGGGAAGGCGCGCAACAGGCGCGCAGTCACGGCCTGCGCTTCGCTCAGCTTGCCGCTACCGCGCAGCGTGGCGTTCAGCCCCCACAGATTGGCCACATTGAGCGGGTCGATCGCGTCCAGCCGTTGCCGCACCGCCAAGCAATCGCGCAGACGTCCTCTGTTCCCGAGCAGGACTGCCTGCCAATGCAGCGCATCCGGCAGATTCGGGTTCAGCGCCAGCGCCCTGGTCAGTGCCGCCTCAGCACGTGCGAAGTCCCGTTGATCTGCGAAGATCAAACCCTGCACCGCATGCGCTTCGGCAAGCGTCGGATCCAGCGCCAACGCCTTGTCCAGCAGGGGTTGCGCGATGGCAAGCGCCTGATCGCGCGGAATGTCGCCGTAGCCGGAGGCTCCGCTATGCAGGTGCTGCACGGTCTGCGCGAGCGCCGCCAGCGCCGGGGCGTAATCGGGATCGAGCTTGAGTGCCTCTTCGAGCAAACCGCGCGCCGCTTCCAGCCCGCTGCGGGTGCGGCCGTGAATCAGCCGGCGGGCTTGCAGGAACAACTCATAAGCCGGCATCGAGGCCACTGCCTGCGCCACTGGCGCGGTTTGACCTGCGTCGAGCAAGTTGATTTTCAGCGCCTCGGCGATCGACGCGGCGATCTCGCTTTGAATGGCAAAGACATTTTCCAGCTTGCGGTCGTAGCTCTGCGACCACAGGTGCGAGCCATCTGCGACCTCGATCAACTGCGCGGTGATGCGCAAGTCGTCACCCGCCTTGCGCACGCTGCCTTCCAGCAGATAGGCCACGCCCAGCGTGTTGCCGATGGTGCGCAAGTCCTCGTTGCGACCCTTGAAGGCGAACGAGGAGGTGCGGCCGATCACCTTGAGATCGCGGATCTGCGCCAGCAGATTGAGGATCTCCTCCGACAAGCCATCCGAGAAATACTCCTGATCCTTGGCCTGGCTCATGTCGGCAAAGGGCAGCACGGCGATGGAGGCTTCCTGTGGCTTGGGTGCTGGCGCCGTATCGGTCGTCGCCGCGGTGTCCGTGCCCGCCGCGGCGGGTGTGGGCACGCGCGTCGGCGCCAGCACAAACTTGTCGACCGCAAAGTAGCCCAGCGCGAGACCCATCACTACGATGATCATGCGGTCCATGCGCCGCGCGGTCTGCGGCGCGATGGACTCGGCCGCTGTCACCTCGGCATCGCGCTTCAATCCGTCCGGGGTAAGCTCGAAAATCCACGAGAACACCAGCGCAGCCAGAAAGCCCAAGGCCAGCAACCCGACCAGCACTTTCATCACCCAGGTGGGCGCATCGAATACTGGCAGCAGCGTCGCCGCCACTTGAGTCACCAACCACGCACCGACTAGGTACAACCCGGCCATGCGGATGACGTTGCGGCGTTTGAGTTCGGCCAGGAAGTTTGTCCGCTTCGCGGCAACGCCGACCTTGTCGGCTGCGTCTTCGCTTCGCTCGATCATGGCAGTGGTGCCATGTTGAGCTTGGCGCGCTCGATATTGATCAACGTGATCATGCGAGCGTTCTGAGCTTTGAACTCCCGATCGTCATGCAGCTCGGCGAACGCCGGATCGCGGCCGAGTAGCGGGTCGCGGACGCCCAGATCAATGGCCTTGGTCAGTGCCTTCAGTGCTGCGGCGCGCTCATCGGCCAGCGCAAAGTATCGGGCTTCGGTCATTAAAAACGCGCCACTGGCATAGCCCCGCTCGCGCTGGAAGTCCAGGCGCTTGCGCCAGTGCGTTAGCGTTTCGGCCAGCGCTTGTTGCTCACCCTTTGCGCGCTGGGCGCTGGCAATCGCCATGAGCGGGTCTAGCGCCAAAAAGCCGACTCGCTTCGCAGAGCCAAAGCTCCAATCCAGCGCATCGGGATCATCCAAGCGTTCGCGGTACAGCGTCAGCACCTCATCAAAGCGACCTGCCCAGGCGAGCGTGTTGAGCAAGTCTTGGGCTACATCGCGATTCTCTGGCGCCGACGCGAAGCGCTCGCGGGCTTTCGCTTCGGCTTCATCATTCTGATCCAGCGCGATCAGTGCCTGCGTCAGCGACTCCGGCGCCCCTTGCAGCGACGCCATCCGGTCAAAGTCGCCAAGGGTGTAGTACATCCAGGCATTCAGAAGCGGCGCCGAATTTGACTTGAGCGCCAGCGATCGTGCCGCCGGCACCTGCGCTTGCGCCAAATGGCCGGCGTCCAGCAGATCACTTGCTTGTGCCGCGAAACTCTGAGGATTGTCCGGAAAAGCGCGCAGCATGCGCGCCGTTACGGCTTGCGCCTCGGACAGTTTGCCGCTATCTCGAAGCGCGCCATTCAGTCTCAACAGATTGGCCACGTTGAGCGGGTCGATCACGTCGACGCGCTTAAGAACAGCCAAAGATTCGCGCAGGTACCCTGTGTTGCCCAGCGTGCCCGCCTGCCGGAGCAGGGCCTCCGAGAGATTGGGATTCAGCGTCAGTGCTTTGGCCAGAGCGGCTTCGGCAAGCTGGAATTGCCGCTGCTGGGAGTAAAGCTGGCTCTGCGCTGCGTGCGCCTCTGCAAGCATCGGGTCCAGTGCCAGCGCCTTGTCCAGCAATGGCTTTGCGAGGGTATGCGTCTGTTCGAGCGGCATGTCGCCGTAACCGTACCATCGGTTGTTCAGCAGCAGCACCGTATGAGCCTGCGCCGCGAGCGCCGGGGCGTAGTTCGGGTCCAACTTGAGGGCTTCATCAAGCAGTCCGCGCGCCGCTGCCATCCCGCTTCGTGTGCGGCCGTGAATCAGTCGGCGCGCTTGCAGGAGCAACTCGTAAGCTGGCAACGAGGCCGCCACCTGTGCCACGGGCGCGCTTTGACCGGCGTCGAGCAAGTTGATTTTCAGCGCCTGCGCAATAGACGCGGCGATCTCGCTTTGGATGGCAAACACGTTTTCCAACTTGCGGTCGTAGCTCTGCGACCACAGGTGCGAGCCATCTGCGACCTCGATCAACTGCGCGGTGATGCGCAAGTCATCACCCGCCTTGCGCACGCTGCCTTCCAGCAGATACCTCACACCCAGCGTGTTGCCGATGCTGCGCAAATCCTCGTTGCGCCCCTTGAAGGCGAACGAGGACGTGCGCCCGATCACCTTCAAGTCGCGGATCTGCGCCAGCAGGTTGAGGATCTCCTCCGACAGGCCGTCGGAGAAATACTCCTGCTCGGGATCGGCGCTCATGTTGACGAAGGGCAGCACGGCAATCGAGTCGGGGTGGATGGCGGCGGCCGGCGTGGGCCGATTGGCCGGATCGCTGGCCGGATCGCTGGCCGGTTCCGACACGGCGTTCGGCACCGCGGCGGGTAGTTCCGCGCGCGGCCAGTAACGGTCTGCGGCAACGACCAGGATAACGGCGGCGAGTCCTGCCAGGATCAGCCGATCCATCCGCTGCGCGGTCTGCGGCGCGATCGAACGGGCCGGATCGACCTCGGCATCGCGCTTCAAGCCCTCCGGTGTCAGCTCGTACAGCCACGAGAACACGACTGCCGCCAGAAAACCGACCGCCAGCAATGCGACCAGCACCTTCATCACCCAAACAGGCGCGCCGTAGGTCGGCAGCAGCGTTGCCGCGACTTGAATAACCAGCCACGCGCCAACCAGATACAACCCGGCCATGCGGATCACGTTGCGGCGTTTGAGTTCGGCGAGGAAGTTCATTGCGACTCTGGGCGTCATGGCAGCCTGTTTGCAACGCGAGCGATCAGATCCATGCGCTCATGGAGGATCGCAACGATCAACGCGGGCGCTTTGTCGCGTGGCAGGCAGAAGATGTAGTGATGCTCGCAATGGAGCATTCGCAGGCCAGGGAAGATGACAGACAGCTCTTTGCCGACGCCGCCGCCGTTGGCCACGAGTTGCTCGATACCGCGCTGCAACCGATCGACATAACTCAAGACCTGGTCGTGACCCCATTGCTTTTTGGTGTAGCGGACGATCTCTCGCAAATCGGAAGCCGCTGCGTTGGTCAGTAAGTACGTGGCGCTCATGCGCTTCTGTTTGCACGCTTTTTCTGCCGTGGCAAAACATCCGGCTGAAGCGCTTCAGCGACGATGCTATCGATGCTCTGAGGAGAAACTCCGCCCGTCAAACCCTCGCTGATCCGTTGCGCAAGCAGCGCTTTCAGATCCCGCCAGGCGTGGTCTTCGCCGGTGGCGGCAGGAAACAGCCGCTCGATGGCGTACTGCCTGATGGTCCTGCCTTGCAATGCAGCCATCGCCTTCAAGTACTGGTGCTGCTGATCGTCGATGTCGATGGTCAGGCGGCTCATAGGTGCTCCTAGAATTCGCAGCTCAAGCTAGCACAAATGTGGGTTTGTGGGCCTGTGCTGCTGAGCGGCGGTGTTGTCACTCACAGCGCTAGTCCCCGTTGTCGTCCATCCATATGCTGTGCGGTCTGCGGCTGCAGGGACTGTGTCTGCTCGATCTCATCCTCACGCTTTAGCCCGTCTGGCGTCAGCTCGAATACCCAAGAAACCACGAGCGCCGGAGTAGAGCCAATCACCAGCAGCAAGATCACCCCGCGCAACGCTCAACTCGGCAGATCGAAGGCAGGAAACACCGTGCTGGCGACTTGCACAATCCACCACGCCCCGACCAGATTCAACCCGGCCACGCGGATCACGTTGCGGCGTTTGAGTTCGGCCAGGAAGTTTGTCCGCTTCGCGGCAACGCCGCCGTTGTCGGCTGCGTCTTCGCTTCGCTCGTTCGGCCGCTTCGCGGCTGCGTCTTCGCTTCGCTCGATCATGGCAGTGGTGCCATGTTGAGTTTGGCGCGCTCGATGTTGATCAACGAGACCATGCGAGCGTTCTGAGCTTTGAACTCCAGATCATCACGCAGCTCGGCGAAAGCCGGGTCGCGGCCGAGCAACGGATCGCGGAGGCCCAGATCAATGGCCTGGGTGAGTGCCTTCAGCGCTGCGGCGCGCTCGTCGGCCAGTGCGAAAAAACGCGCCTCGGTCATCACGAACCCGGCGCTGGCATAGCCCTGCTCACGCTGGAAGTCCAGGCGCTTGCGCCAGTACGTGAGCGTCTCTGTCAACGCCGCTCGTTGGCCCAATGCGCGCTGAGCCGTGGCGAGGACTACGAATGGCTCTGATGTTGTGGGTCCAAAGAATGCGTCCAGCGCATCGAGACTGGCCCAGTGTTCACGCCCCAGCTGCAGCGCCTCATCGAAGCGACCGGCCCATGACAGTGTGGTGAGCAAGTCTCGGGCAACACCGCGATCGTCCGGTGCCGCCGCCAAGCGCTCGCGCAATTTCGCCACGGCCTCCTCGCTCCCACCCAGCGCGGGCAGCGCGCGGGCCCTGAATTCCGGCACGTCTTGTAGCGATAACATGCCGTCAAAATCCCCAAGGCCGTAAAGCACACGCCCATTCAGCCGTGAACCCAAATTCGACCCGAGCGCCGACACTCGTTTCGCCGGGACAGGCGCTTCGGCCAAATGGCCGACGGCAAGCAGGTCGTTTGCTTGTGCCCAAAAACTCTGCGGATTGTCTGGAAAGGCGCGCAGCAGGCGCGCCGTCACGGCCTGGGCTTCGCTCAGCCTGCCACTGTCGCGAAGTGTGCCGTTCAGCCTCAGAAGAGCGGCGACGTTGAATGGATCGATCGCATCGAGGCGCTCCTGCACAGCCAACTGCTCGCGCAGGCGTCCAGCACCATTGAGCGCAAGCGCCTGCCAATGCAGCGCATCCGGCAGATTTGGGTTCAGCGTCAGCGCCGTGGTCAGTGCCGCTTCGGCGCGGGCGAAGGCGCGTTGATCTCCGAAGATCAAACTCTGGACCGCATGCGCTTCGGCCAGCTTGGGGTCCAGCGTCAGCGCGCGATCCAGCAGCGGCTGCGCCATCGCAAGCGCCTGTTCATGCGGGAGGTCGCCGTAGTTGCCGAACCCGCGTCGCAAGAGCAACACCGTCTGCGCGAGCGCCGCTAGCGCCGGGGCGTAGTTTGGGTCCAGCTTCAGCGCTTCTTCGAGCAGCCCGCGTGCTGCTGCGATCCCGCCTCTGGTGCGGCCGTGAATCAGTCGGCGGGCTTGCAGGAACAATTCGTAGGCTGGCAACGAGGCCGCCGCCTGCGCCACCGGCGCACTCTGCCCCGCATCGATCAGGTTGATCTTCAGCGCCTCGGCGATCGATCCGGCGATCTCGGTCTGGATCGCAAACACGTTCTCCAACTTGCGGTCGTAGCTTTGCGACCACAGGTGCGAGCCATCTGCGACCTCGATCAACTGCGCGGTGATGCGCAAATCATCGCCTGCCTTGCGCACGCTGCCTTCCAGCAAGTAAGCCACGCCCAGTGTGTTGCCGATGGTGCGCAAGTCCTCATTGCGGCCCTTGAACGCGAACGACGAGGTGCGGCCAATCACTTTCAGATCGCGGATCTGCGCCAGCAGATTGAGAATCTCTTCCGACAGGCCATCGGAGAAATACTCCTGATCCTTGGCCTGGCTCATGTCGGCGAAAGGCACCACCGCAATGGAGGCTGCGGCTGGGGTTTTGGCGGGTTCGGGTGCTTGGACTGGCGCGGCAACCGCTGCCGTTGCGACCCGCCCTGGTGCCAGCACGAACTTGTCAAACGCAAAGTAGCCCAACGCCAAAAGCAGCACGACAATGATCATGCGATCCATCCGCCGCGCGGTTTGCGGGCCAATGGATTCGGCATTCGTCACTTCACTGTCGCGCTTCAAGCCTTCCGGCGTCAGCTCGAACACCCAGGAAATGATCAGCGCCGGAATAAAACCAATCGCCAGCAGCAAAATCACCCCGCGCAGCGCCCAGTCGGGCAAATTGAAGGCTGGAAACACGGTGCTGGCGACTTGCGTGATCAACCACGCCCCAACCAAATACAGCCCGGCCATGCGGATGACGTTGCGGCGTTTGAGTTCTTTGAGGAAATTCATGTTCCGACCTTGGGGAAGTAGCGCACGCCAGCCAACCCGTCAAAATCGGCATCTTGCGTCCACACCACGGCACCTGCCGCTTGCGCGGTGGCGTAAATGATGCTGTCGGCAAGCGGCAGCTTGTGGCGAATGCCCAAGGCGGCCGCACGCAAGGCCAGCGCCGCATCCATCGCAATCACCGTGCTTTGCTGCATCACCGCGATGTATTGCAACGCGGTGGACTCGTCGCGCTGCTGGGCAATGCGCTTGAACACTTCGAGCAAGGTTATCGAGGGCACCAGAAGCGCTTCTGGCTGCTCAATCACTCGCGCAAAGTGCTTGGCATTTTCGCCGTCGGCAAAGTATTCCAACCACGCTGATGAATCGACCACATTCATACACGGTCTGGTTCGCGCGAAACGTCGGTGTTCAAGCCTTTCAGCGAGCCGCGCAGGGACTGGCTGCTGCGCACCGGAATCAGCTCAATGCGGTTTTCATAGTGAACTACCTGCAGCTTTACACCCGGCCGCAAGCCCATCGCCTCGCGTACCGCTTGCGGGATAACCACTTGAAATTTGGGAGAAACGGTGACGGCTTGCATGGCGAGCTCCTTGATCGATAAGAATATCGTATGACGACACGCCTATCGACATCAAATGGCGGCGTTTGGGTCCGGCCAGAAACCTCACTTCGCTTGCACGCCCAACTTCGCCACATATGCCCGGTAGCTTGGCGATTCGCCGTAGACCTTGTCGTAAAAGGGCTTGAAGGCGCGCAGTTCGCCGTGACCGTAGCTGCCCGTCTGGCCGATGTAAGGCTCGACCAGCAGCCACGCGGCATCGGCATTGCCGAGGCGTCGCTCGGCGATCGACAGCAAGCTGTAGAAAAATGCCATGTCGCTGGTCGGCGGGGCAGCCAGCGCCTGCGTCAGGTGTTCGCGTGCCTGCTCAGGCTTGCCCACCAGTGCCGCCCAACCCGCGACGTTGGCATGGGTCAAGGCCCTTTGCTGGCTGGTCAGCGACGTGCCTGAGAGCTGCGCCAACAGGCCGGGAACGACGTGCTGCGTGTAGGGCTCGAGCACGGCCTGGGCGGCGGCCTGCTTTCCGGCCAACTTCAGCAGTTCAGCCCGCGTCTGCGAATGGTGGTTCGGATTCCGCGGATCCCGCGGACGCTGCAAGGCGTCGAAATCGCCCTTGACGAAGTGCGCCAGCATCGCCTCGCGGCTATCGGGCGTCAGTTGCAGCACGGCCTCGATGTCGCCGTCGCGCTGAACCTTCGCCCACGCCAGATTTCGGCGCGTTACTTGATCCTGTGGAAAACGGGCGTAACTGCGTTCAGCGGTCGTCACCGCTTCGTCCAAGCGCTCGTTGGCCAGCAGCGCCAGTGTCAGTTCGCCGGAAGCGAGCGCAGACTCAGGATCGAGTTCAACCACACGGCGCGCCAGTTCCAAGAACGCCTCGTTCCGGCCCAGCCATTTGAGGCTGCCGGCGATGCTGCGCAGCAGTTCGATGTCATTGGGCAACTGCGCGCGGACGGCCTCGAAGTGCGTCAGTGCGCCGGCATAGTCGCGGTCGAGGTTGTACCGCAACTGACCCTGGGCAATACGGCTCTGCGGGTGATCCGGCCAACGCTCAAGGATCTGCGCAACCGCTTGCCGCGCCTTGTCGGCGTGACTGCCGTCCGGATCGCTGCCGGTCCAGTTCATCCGGCCATAGGCGTCGGCCAACAGGACCTGCGCTTGCAGGAAATCCGGATCGGCGGCGACGGCGGGTTCCAGCAGATCGATCATGGCCTTGAAGCCGTCGCTTCCGCGCCAGGTGCCACGCTCGTCCAGCGCGCGCAAGTACAACGCATACGCCGCCTGATTCTGCGTCGGCCGCTCGCTCAAGTTCGCCTGAAGTTCCGGGCTCAGCGTCAGCTTGAGCTGATCGGCAATCGCGATGGCGATCTCGCTTTGGATCGCAAACACATCGTCGAGCTTGCGGTCGTAGTTCTCGGCCCAGACGTGATTGTCGCTGGCGGCTTCGATCAACTGCACGGTGACCCGAATCTGATCGCCGGCCTTGCGCACGCTGCCTTCCAGCACATGGCTGACGCCGAGGCGTGCGCCGATCTCGCCGACTTCCAGCTTGTCTTCGGCGATGCGCTCCATTGAAGTGCGCGAGATCACCCTGAGTTCGCCGATGCGCGACAGCTTGGTCAGCACTTCTTCGTAAACACCGCCAGCAAAGAAGGCGTTGTCGGGATCGGGGCTCAAGTTGTCGAAGGGCAGCACGGCAATACC
>JANNWF010000465.1:0-10105 GCA_031408455.1 Pseudoxanthomonas sp.
GCATCGGCGGTGGCGCTGCGCGAGATCAGCCATGGATGGTTGGTGATCTGCACCAGATCGCCATCAACCCGCCCCGCCACCGCGAGCACGCCCTGTCCCACGCTGTCGTTGGCGTGTTCGCTGATCGACAGATAGTGGTGGGCAGCGTCGATCAAGGAAGCAAAGTCCTTTACTGCCAGGTGTCGCACGCTGGCGGTGAGCAGCGGCGCGGCCTGTCGCGGGTCGGCGACGGCGAAGCGGGCGTGAGTGCCGCCGATGTCGGCGACCAAAGCGTAGGGGCGGCTCATGAGATCGACGCGATAGGCACGCTTGCAGCCCCTTCAAGGATCGTTGCATGGAGCCGGTCCAGCCGGCCGAACCAGCGGAGTAGAGCTGATCGTTGACAACGCTGTCAACGCGTGCGAGATAATCCCCGCACAAATCCCCGCGCGGCGGGGCGCGGTGTGAACGGGCTGAGTCAGCCACAGCAGGCCAAGGGGAAGCAGATGCGCAGCAGCGATCGGAGTCGAGTGGACATTTGCGGCGTGCGAGCTTGGCGAGCGGCCATCAGTTGCACACTTGCCGTGCTGCTCGGTGCTTGTGGTGCGCCTACCGAACCAACGGTTGCAGAGCCCGTTGCCAAGGTGACCGAGCCGGTAAAGGCCGAGCTGACTCCAGTCGCTGACCCGCAAGTCTGGCCGCAACAGCGGTCACCCATCGCCGTGGACCCGGCGCTGGAAGAGCGAATCGGCACCTTGCTCGCGAGCATGAGCATCGAGGAGAAGGTGGGCCAGATCGTGCAAGGCGATCTCGGCAGCGTGACTCCGGAAGACCTGCTCACCTATCGGCTCGGTTCGGTTTTGGCCGGGGGCAACTCCGATCCGGGCGCGTTATACAACGCGTCCGCCAAGCAGTGGCTGGAACTGGCCGATGCTTTCTATCAGGCGTCGATGGATACGAGTCGCGGCGGCAAGGCAATTCCCGTATTACTCGGCATCGATGCCGTCCATGGGCACAACAACGTGGTCGGCGCGACGCTGTTTCCGCACAACATCGCGCTGGGTGCGACCAACGATCCGGAATTGATCCGGCAGATCGCAGCCGCGACCGCCACCGAACTGCGCGCGACCGGATTCGATTGGACCTTCGCGCCCACAGTCACGGTGCCGCGCGATGATCGCTGGGGGCGGACGTATGAGGGCTATTCGGAAGACCCCGCCCTGGTCGCTCGTTACGCGACGGCGGTGGTCGAGGGCTTGCAGGGTGAAGTGGGCTCGGCCGGATTCCTCGATTCGACACGGGTGCTGGCATCGGCCAAACATTTCATCGGTGATGGCGGGACCACGGGCGGCAAGGACAAAGGCAACACCGAAGTCTCAGAGGCCGAACTGCGTGACGTGCATGGCGCTGGCCACGTCCAGGCTTTGCTTGCCGGTACACAGACAGTCATGGCCTCGTTCTCAAGTTGGAATGGCCAGAAAATGCACGGCAACCGCAGCTTGTTGACCGAAGTGCTCAAACAGCGTCTGGGCTTCGACGGCTTTGTGGTCGGTGATTGGAATGGTCACGGTGAAGTGCCGGGCTGCAGCAACGAGAGCTGCCCAGCAGCGGTGATGGCGGGTTTGGACATGTTCATGGCGCCCGACACTTGGCGCGCGGTTTACGACAACACGGTCAAGCAGGTCCAATCGGGTGAGATCAGCATGGAGCGCTTGGACGACGCAGTCCGGCGCATCCTTCGGGTCAAGTTCCGACTGGGCTTGTTTGAAGCCGGTCTGCCTTCCAAACGCGCCTTGGGCGGCCAATTCGAGCGGCTGGGCAGTGCCGAGCATCGGGCCTTGGCACGCGACGCAGTGCGCCGCTCGCTGGTGCTGTTGAAGAATGATGGCGGCTTGCTGCCGCTGAATCCGAAAGCACGCGTGCTGGTGGCCGGCGACGCCGCTGATGATGTCGGCAAACAGTCCGGTGGCTGGACGCTGAGCTGGCAGGGCACCGGCAACAAGGCGTCCGATTTCCCCAATGCGCAGTCGATCTGGGCAGGCATCGAGGCGGCAGTCGGCGCTGCAGCTGGCACGGCTGAGCTGTCCACTGATGGCAGCTATTCGACCAAGCCCGACGTCGCCATTGTGGTGTTCGGCGAAGAACCCTATGCCGAATTCATTGGCGACATCGCGACGCTCGCTTATCAGCCCGGCAAGGAACGTGACCTGGCGCTGTTGAAGCGGCTGCGCGCAGACGGAATTCCGGTTGTGGCGGTGTTTTTCTCCGGACGTCCGTTGTGGATGAACCGCGAGATCAACGCGTCCACCGCCTTTGTGGCGGCATGGTTGCCCGGTTCGGAGGGCGGTGGCATCGCTGACGTGTTGTTTGCCGCGACAAACGGCGCAGCGGGCTATGACTTCGTCGGCAAGCTACCGTTTTCGTGGCCGCGCAACGTGGTGCAAACGCCGCTGAACGTGGGCCAGACGGATTACGACCCGCAGTTCGCCGTCGGCTACGGTCTGAGCTATGTGGATTCGAAGCCGCTGGACCTGCTGTCTGAGGATTCCGGTGCAGTCAACGGTGGCGCGGAGCCGGGCGTGTACTTCGCGCTGGGTCGCGTCGCGGAGGGCTGGAAGTTGATGGCTGCTGACGCAGGCGGCGCGGAATCCGAAGTTGAGCGCGTGCCCAGCGGCGAGCAGTTCAAGCATCTCGAGGTGGCCGCAGCCGATCACGCCGCGCAGGAAGATGCGCGCCGCATGCAGTGGCGCGGCACAGGCGCGGCCCGCGTCTGGTTGCAGGCCGACGTCCCGCAAGACCTCAGCCGCGAGAGCAATGCCGGCGCGCTCTTGGTGATGACCCTGAACTGGTCTGCTGCGTCCAGCGAGCCACTCAGCTTGGCTGTGAGCTGTGGTGAAAGCTGCACCGGAGCTATTCCTTTGCAGCAGTCGCTGAGCGCTGATGCGGCGGGTAAATGGCTGCGAGTGGGTGTTCCTTTGCGCTGTTTTGCCGAGGCGGGTGCCGATGTATCGCGACTCAGCCGGCTATTCGAATTGGAGACAAAATCCAGTCTAGCGCTGTCAGTTTCTGGCATCGCCTTGGGAAGCGCTGCGGACATCACCCTGGAATGCCCGAAGCAGCCCTAACGTGCTGCATTGCAACAATAATTGATCGCAGGGTTGCCAGATTGGCTGGTCCATTCACACGTTGATTTGTTTGTTGACAACGCTGTCAACCTGTCGTCCAATTCACCCACGCTAAAGCCGGCAGTTGCCGCAAGCGGCGTCCGCCTTTCTGCTTTCCACCATCCATTGCATCCCGGGGGGGAACCCATGAACCAACTGCACGTAATTCCGAGACGGCACCTGCTTACTGCCGCCCTTCTGTTGGCCTTGGCCCAGCAGCCAACCTTGGCGCAGGACAGCACGCCCAGCGACGAGGCTGACGCTGCCGAAAAGGCGCAGAAGAAAGAAGAGGCAGCGGAACTTGACACGGTTGTCGTCGAAGGCATCCGCGGCAGCCTGACTTCATCGATGAATCTCAAGCGCGATTCCGACGGCATCGTCGATGGCATCGTCGCTGAGGACATCGGCAAGTTCCCGGACACCAATCTGGCCGAATCGCTGCAACGTATCTCCGGTGTGTCGATTGATCGTACCAATGGCGAAGGCTCGCGCGTCACCGTGCGAGGTGTCGGCCCCGACTTCAATCTGGTCCTGCTCAATGGGCGGCAGATGCCAGCGTCGAGCATCGGCGATACCGGTCCTTCCAATTCGCGTGCTTTCGACTTTGCCAATTTGGCCTCAGAAGCCGTGTCTGCGGTTGAGGTCTACAAGACCGGCCGCGCCGCCACCCCGACCGGCGGCATCGGCGCCACCATCAACATCAAGACCGCGCGCCCGCTGGAAAACCCGGGTTTCCTCGCCAACGTCGGCGTCAAGGGTGTTTTCGACACCTCGAACGACAATCTGCCAGACGCGCTGCAGGGCGATAGCGTCACCCCCGAAATTTCCGGCATCTTTAGCAATACGTCGGCCGACGGACGCTTCGGCATCGCTTTGAGCGCCAGCTATCAAGAGCGCGACCTTGGATACAACCAAGCCGCGGTTGCAAATGGCTGGCGTCCGTTCGCCGGCGACGAGAACAACTGGGGCACGATTCCCCAGCCGGGCACACCGGGCTCGGCGAACATCATCAATCGTCCCGACGCCACCGACATCTATTCGGTGCCGCAGAATCTGGTCTACAGCGTCAATGGTTTGCAGCGGCAGCGCACCAATGGCCAGCTGGCGCTGCAGTTCGCGCCTACCGAAGACATCACCACCACCCTCGATTACACCTATTCGCAGAACAAGATCCAGCAGCAGCGCAATGAGTTGTCGGTGTGGTTCAACTTCGGCCCTTCTTCGAGCAGTTGGACTGACGGCCCGGTGTCTAGCCCGTTGATCTATTCGGAAACCATCGTTCCGGCGAATAGTGATCTGGCAATGGGTGGTGCCTCCTTCGCGACCAAGAACGAGAACAAGTCGCTGGGTTTCAACACCGAGTGGCGGGTCACCGACAGTCTCAGCCTTGCTTTCGACGCCCACTCTTCCAGCGCCGAGTCGGGTGCAGACAGTCCGTATGGTTCGAACGCGGTACTGGGAACTGCCGGATTCTTTCGTGGCACCACCACGGCCGACTTCTCGCAGGACTTTCCGGTAATCAGTGTCCAGTTGCCGCCAGGGCAGACGCAGATCGATGCTTCCAGAATGCTGGTGACCGGATCGAGCTTCCGCAATAGCTACATGAAGTCTGAAATCGATCAAGCCCAGGTGACCGGGACCTTCGAGTTCGGTGAATACTCCAACCTTGATTTCGGCATCAGCTCGAACACAGTCGATAACCGCTCAGCGTTCTCCAACGTGCAGCGTGACACCTGGGGCGGTGCCACTAGCCCGAACGACTATCCTGACAGTGTTTGGCGCCTGGACTCGGTCCGTGGCTACTTCGACAACATCAATGGCAGCGACAATCCGGCACTGTTCAACCAGTTCTTCACCTTTGACTTCGAGACCGTGCGCCAACTCGCGGCCGCTGCGGCTGGTAACGAGTCGCTGTATCTTCGCTCCGATGTTTTTACTACCGACCGCCGGGTGGAAGAGAAGTCGAAGAGCGCCTTCGTGCAAGCCAGCAGCAATTGGGATCTGGCGATGCCGGTTTCCGCCACGATCGGCGTGCGTTATGAAGAGACTGATGTGACCTCGACCGCGCTGGTGCCGACCGCGACCGGCATTCTGTGGGTCGCCAACAACGAGTTCTCAGTGCAGTTCGGGGCGCCCGGCTACACCACCCTGCGTGGCAATTACGATTATTTCTTGCCCAGTCTTGATATCGGCATCGACACCACGGAGACGACCAAGCTGCGAATCAGCTATGGCGAGAGTATTGGTCGGCCGGGCTGGGGCGATATCCAGGGAGGACAGACCCTCAACCAGTTGGCGCGCATCAACGGTGGCACTGGCGCGCAAGGCAATCCGGCGCTGAAGCCGCTTGAATCGCAGAACATCGATCTGTCGTTCGAGTGGTACTACGCCGATGCGAGTTACGCGGCGGTGTCCTACTTCCGCAAGAACATCGACAACTACATCGGCGTCACCACGGTGACGGACACGCCCTTCAGCCTCAACACGCCATCCGGCGGTGCGTACTTTGCGCAAGCGATTGCCAGCGGGTGCGCGCAGTCGGATCTGACCTGCATCCGCAACTTCATCTTCACCAATCTTTCCAATCGCCCGGGCGTGGTGCGTGGGCCGAATGATGCCAACGGCAATGCCACCGGCACCATCGCGGGCCAGCCGACTGACCCCATCGCCACCTTCCTGATCACCACGCCGGCCAATCAACAATCGGCGTCCTTGGACGGCTGGGAATTCAACATCCAGCACATGTTTGGCGAAAGCGGCTTCGGCGTGTCTGCCAACTACACCTTGGTCGATTCCAGCTTGAGCTACGACAACTACGATCGCGGCGAGCAGTTCGCGCTGGAAGGCGTCAGCGATTCGGCTAACCTCGTCACCTTCTACGAGAAGAATCAGTGGTCGGTGCGCGCGGCATACAACTGGCGGGATGAGTTCCTGGCCGGTCGTTTCGACGGCACGGGATTGCCCAACCCGGTGTACGTTGAAGCCTATGGCCAGCTCGATCTCAACGTCGGCTACGAATGGAACGAAAATCTCACTTTCCAGGCAGAAGTGATCAACGCCACCGATGAGATTCAACGCTTGCACGGACGCACGCAGAATCAGGCCTTGTACGTCACCCAGACGGGTCCGCGCTACATGCTCGGGTTCCGTTACAAGTTCTGATCGCGCAAGTTCTGATTACGCAACCGATCACGTTCACAGCGGCACCGCAATCGCGCTGCTGCCGATGAGCGTGGTCAAGCGAAGCAAGCCGCTGGAGACAGCGGCTTTCTTGTTTGGGGGGAAGGAGAGCAATGGCATCCCTTGGCGCTCGTCATCCCGGCGAAAGCCGGGATCCAGCTCTGTTAGAACCTTGGTCTCGGCCCCAACCGCTGGATTCCGGCGTGCGCCGGAATGACGATGCTGGGGGCTTGGCCGGGCGATAGTGCCATTGGGGCAGGGCATCGATGAGTGAGCGCCAAGAGCGCAATGAGCGAGGAGGGCAGGTGAGTGACGCGATCAAACGGATAGTCATCGTCGGCGGTGGTTCGGCCGGCTGGCTGACGGCGGGTGTGATCGCCGCCGAGCATCGGCGTGGCGAAGGGTCTGGACTGCAGATCACCTTGCTCGAATCCCCTGACGTCAAACCCATCGGTGTTGGCGAGGGCACGTGGCCGACCATGCGCGACACCCTGCGTCGGATGGGTGTGCGCGAGACGGATTTCATCCGCGAATGCGATGCAGCCTTCAAGCAAGGCTCCAAGTTCGTGCGCTGGGTAACAGGCGCGGCGGACGACTATTACTACCATCCGTTCGTCCTGCCGCAAGGCTATACCGAGGCCAATCTGGTGGCCGAGTGGCTGCGTCGGCACGCCAGTATTCCGTTCGCCGATCTGGTCAGCTTCCAGCCGCACCTGTGTCAGCAAGGCAAGGCGCCTAAACAGAAGTCCACGCCCGAGTTCGCGGCGGTGGCAAATTATGCGTATCACCTCGATGCTGGAAAGTTCGCCGTGTTCCTGCGCCGGCACTGTGTCGAGAAGTTGGGCGTGCGTCATGTGCTCGATCACGTCGTCGCCATCAACGCCGCCGACAACGGCGACATCGCCTCGCTACAGACCAGAGAACATGCCGCGATCGAGGGTGATCTGTTCATCGACTGCACCGGCATGCAGTCGCTGCTACTGGGCGAGCACTTCGGCGTGCCCCTGATCTCGCAGCGGCATGTGCTGTGCAACGATTCGGCGCTGGCGGTGCAGTTGCCCTATCCGGCGGAGGACTCCCCGATTGCTTCGCAAACGGTGTCCACCGCGCAGCGCGCTGGCTGGGTCTGGGACATCGGCTTGCCCACTCGCCGCGGCATCGGTCATGTCTATTCCAGCGCGCACATCAGCGATGCCGAGGCCGAGCAGGATCTGCGCGCCTATGTGACGGCGACAGGCGGCGGCGTTGAATGCCCGACGCCGCGCAAACTGAGTTTCGAACCGGGCTATCGGCAATCCTTCTGGGAACGCAATTGCGTAGCGGTGGGTCTTTCGGCGGGTTTCATTGAGCCCTTGGAAGCGTCCGCGCTGGCCTTGGTCGAGCTGTCGGCGGCGATGCTCGCTGACGACATGCCAGCCACACGCGAGGGCATGGCGAGCGCGGCGTGGCGATTCAACGACAGCTTCCGCTATCGCTGGGAGCGCGTGATCGATTTCCTCAAGCTGCATTACGTTTTGAGCCAGCGCGAGGACAGCGACTACTGGCGCGACAACCGGCGCGAGGAATCGATTCCCGAACATCTCCGAGAGTTGCTGAAACTTTGGCGCCACACGCCACCCTCTCGATATGACCTCAATCGGATTGACGAGGTGTTTCCTTCGGCGAGCTATCAGTACGTGCTCTACGGCATGGGCTTTCGCCCGCATGCCTTGCGGCCGAGGCAATCCGACTTCCCGCAGTTGGCCGACGGATTTTTTCGCGAAGCGGCGCAGCTTTCCGCCAAAATGCTAAAGGCGCTGCCCAGTCATCGTGAATTGATCCAACAGATCCGCGTTTCTGGTCTGCCAACGATCTGATGCGACAGCCGAACGTCATCCAGCAAGCGGCGATGCCGTGCGCTGAATCAACGGAAACCCGAACTCTATGACTCGTCCCGTGCTGCTGAACAATGTCGATCACAAGGACCTGCGAGTCATCACTCGTCGCGGTGCCGAATTTGGCGATCAGGTGATGTGCGCGCTGACCTTTCCCGCTGAGTTCGCCAGCATCCAAGCGCACTATCCGATCGTGTTCAGCAAACTGGCCGACGGCAGCGGCTTCCAGCCCTTGGCTCTGTTCGGATTTCGCGAAGGCCAGAACCTGTTTCTCCAAGGCGAGCATTGGGATGCGACTTACCTGCCTTTGACTGTCGAGCGGCAGCCTTTCCTGATTGGTGCCAGCGGCGACGAGCTCAATGTGCATGTTGATCTCGACAGTCCGCGGCTAAGCCATTCAGAGGGCCAGCCGGTGTTCCTGTTGCATGGCGGCACCAGCGAGTATCTCGAGCGGGTCAGCGGCATGTTGCTGGCGGTGCATCATGGCATCCAGCAGACGTCGGCTTTCATCGATGCGCTGCTCGCGCATGCGCTGTTGGAGTCATTCGTGTTGGACGTCAGCCTCGCTGAAGGCGCCCAAAGTCGGCTCGCTGGCTTCTACACCATCAATGAGGAAAAGCTGGCTGCGTTAGCCGGTGACGCACTGGGAAGTCTGAGCCGCGCCGGTCACCTGCGCGCCATTTACATGGCGGTGGCTTCACTCGCCAATTTCCGCATTCTCATCGAGCGTCTGACCAAGGCTCATGCTCGCCAAGCCTGAGCCCATCCGAGAGATCAGCGGTGCCTGTCCGCAGGCGCTGAGCGAGGAACTGCTGCAATCGACCCAGCCGTTGCTGCTGCGTGGACTGGTTTCGCAATGGCCGGCAGTTGCGGCGTGCAGCGCGTCACCGCGGGCCGCAGCCGATTACCTGCAGAGCTTTTACGCTGGCGCACCGGTGGTCGCCATGGTTGGCCCTTCCCAGATCAAGGGTCGGTTTTTCTACAATCACGATCTCAGCGGCGTTAACTTCCGCGCCGAGCGCTGCGCACTCGACGCGCTGTTCGAGCAGATCATGCTCGGCGAGGCGAACCCCGAGCAACCTTGCATCTATGTGGGTTCCACTGATGTGGACCAATGCTTGCCCGGATTTCGTGAGGCCAACGATATCGATTTGGGTGAACGTACACCGCTGGCCAGTGTCTGGATGGGCAACCGTAGCCGCATCGCCGCGCACCATGACCTGCCCGACAATCTTGCCTGCGTGGTCGCCGGTCGGCGTCGATTCACCCTGTTTCCACCCAGCCAATTGGGCAATCTCTACATCGGGCCACTGGACTTCACCCCGGCCGGGCAGGCGATTAGTTTGGTCGATTTCGAAGCGCCAGACCTCGAGCGCTTTCCGCGATTTGCGGTCGCCATGCAGCACGCCCAAGTCGCTGAGTTGGAGCCTGGCGACGCGATTCTGATTCCCAGCTTGTGGTGGCATCAGGTCGAGGCGCTGGAGAGCTTCAACGTGCTGATCAACTATTGGTGGCGACGTTCACCGGCATACATGGACACGCCCATCAACGCCTTGCTGCTGACCATCATGAGTGTGCGCGACTTGCCGCCGCACGAGCGGCAGAGCTGGCGGACGCTGTTTGAGCATTACGTTTTCGAGGCTGACGAGGACACCGCCAGCCACATCCCCGAGAACGCACGGCGGCTGCTGTCACCGCTGAACGAAAACGCCACGCGTGAGCTGCGCGCGCAACTTTTGAAGCGTCTTAACCGTTAGGAGATCAGCGCATGGATCGCAAGCCAATCAAACGCGTGTAGATCTCAGGTGGCGGCGCCGCAGTCTGGATGGCGGCGGCGGGGCTGTCTGTGTGGCTGGGCTAGGTGTTGGACATGGGGGTGGTCGGGGCGGGGGGGGGGTCCAGTGTGGG
>JANNWF010000466.1:0-6215 GCA_031408455.1 Pseudoxanthomonas sp.
CCTCACCCCCGACCCCTCTCCCCGGGGGAGAGGGGAGTTGCACTGAGGGATCGGGGAGTTGAACTCCACTTCCCGCCGCAGTTTCCAACACCGCCACCAAACTCCCCTCCGACAACAAATCCCCCAACTTAACCTTCAACTCAACCACCACCCCCGCACCCGCGCTAGGCACTTCCAGCGTGGCCTTGTCGGATTCCAAGGTCACCAGACCCTGATCCTTGACCACGCTGTCGCCGACCTTCACCAGCAACTCAATCACTGGGATGTTCTTGTAGTCGCCGATGTCCGGCACGTTGCAGTCGATGGTGGCCATGCTTTCAGTTCCTGTGCGGGCCGCCTGATTCGAGCAAGCCCTGAACGAGTGTTGGATACGCGCCTTGAATGGCGGCGAGGTCAGTCGAATCGAGCGCCTTGTCGCTATAGCAGCAGCCGGCGGATATCGCCCAGCTGATCGGCCAGGTAACGCGCAAAGCGTGCTGCTTCGGCGCCATCGATGACCCGGTGATCGTAGGACAGCGACAGCGGCAACATCAGTCGCGGCGCAAACTCCTTGCCGTTCCAGACCGGCTGTATGGCCGCCTTCGAGACGCCAAGAATGGCCACTTCGGGGGCATTGATGATCGGCGTGAACGAGGTGCCGCCGATGCCACCCAAACTCGATATCGAGAAGCAGCCGCCGCTCATGTCGGCTGGACCCAGTTTCTTATCGCGCGCTTTCTTGGAGATCTCGCCAAGCTCGGCGGCCAGCTGCAGCAGACCTTTCTGATCGCAGTTACGGATCACCGGCACCATCAATCCGTCTGGCGTGTCCACTGCGATGCCGACGTGGAAGAAGCGCTTGAGGACCAGATTTTCTGCGGTTTCATCCAGCGACGCATTGAAGCTCGGAAACTGCTTGAGCGCAGCGACCACGGCCTTGATCTGGAATACCAGCGGGGTGAGCTTGAGGTCTTTGTTTTCCTCGCCCAAGCGCTTGCGGAAGGCTTCCATCTCGGTGATGTCGGCGCTTTCAAACTGGGTAACGTGGGGAATCATTGCCCAGTTGCGCGCGAGGTTGGCGCCGGAAATCTTCTTGATCCGCGACAAGGGTTTGACTTCGATCTCGCCAAACTTGGCGAAGTCGACCTTCGGCCACGGCAGCAGATTCAATCCGCCGCCACTAGCAGGCGCTGCCGCCGTCGCGGCCCGCGCTGCACCACCCGCCAGCGCGGCCTTGACAAAGGCCTGCACGTCTTCTTTGACGATCCGCCCGCTACGGGCGCTGCCACTGACCCTGAGCAAGTCAACGCCCAACTCGCGCGCGAACAAGCGCACCGACGGACTCGCATACGCGACCTTGGCCGGATCAACGCTTTCCGCGCCAAAGCTGATCGGCGGCGTCTGCGTTGCTGAAACTGGCGCTGGGCTGGCCGGAGTCGCTGCGACTGCGGCGGCAGGCTTGGCTACTTCCGCCACGGGCGCTGGTTTTGCTGGCGCAGGGTCGGCTGGCGCAACCTTTGCTGGCGCAGCGACCTCCGCCGGCTTAGCGGTGGCGGCACTCGCTCCCGCCTCAGCCACTTCAATCAGCGCCACCACGCTGCCTTCCGACACCGGGTCGCCGAGCTTCACTTTCAGCTCCTTGATGATGCCGGCAAATGGCGCCGGCACCTCCATCGTCGCCTTGTCAGACTCCAGCGACACCAGGCCCTGATCCGCCTTCACGGTATCGCCCACGGCGACCAGCAATTCGATCACCGGGATACCCGAGTAATCACCAATATCGGGAACGCGCGCTTCTTTGAGTGCCATGTGCCCTCCCCAGGGCGAAGTCAGAATCGGTGCCGTATCACATAAATCTTTAGTTCGAGCTGCAACTGGATCGGCAAATCGGATTGCTCAAAACGGTTTGAACGAACAATTGGCGCAGCTGAGGCCGTGAATGTAAGCAGCCGCGCGTCGGATAGCCACCGAATTGCAGCCGCGTCGATCAAACATCGCTGCGGAAGGTCACAGAAGTGGTGCCAGTCGCATCGAATGGAGCCCAACTGCGGCGACATCGATGAACCTAACCGCCGCAATCGTGTCCACAAACAAGTGTCGCACGCGCGTGGATCGCAAGCGGCTGGGTCCGCCGATTGATTCGCAGATTGAACCCCCCGATTGATTCGCCGATTGATTCGCCAATTAAATCCGGGATTGATCCCGCTGTCCGCCAGCGGACACCGATATCGGAATCGGCCACCCGCAGCAGCGCCAAAAACAATTCAACTCATTGATTCGATTGACTGCAACCTAATGGCACAGGTTCTGCATCTTACTACCCATGAATCCCCAACCCAGGACCACCACCATGAGCACCTTGCTTGGCCGCGCACTGACCCGGCTGACCTTCACCGCTTGCTCCTTGGTCGTGTTGGCTGCGATCGGTCAACCCATCGAAAGCCCAGCCTTGGCACCAACACGCGTGCTCGCCAAACTCGACGGTCTGCCATTGGCCGCCAAGTTTTTGAAAGTCGTGGGTGACGAGACCGCCGACAACGCGGCCTGCGATGTGGAACCCATCGACTCCAAAGCAGTCAACGAAGCCGCTGCCGCCGCCCTCGCCCGCTCGGCATTGCGGATGCGTTGGCTGCTGACCTCGCCCAGCGCCAGCAATCGCGGGTGTGTGGCGTCGGGGTGTACCGGCTAGGTTTGTGGGTTGTGGTGCCTTGGCGGCAGATTTCTAGCTTGGTCATTCCGGCGAGCGTCTAGCTCGCTGCTCGCCCGCAGCACCGCGCCGGCTCTGTAAAGAATAATCATCGCCTGCCGCGCTCGTCTTGCACGCTCTCGCGCCAACTATGGCTTCAGGTATCACAATCAAGGCCGATTGCCGTCAATCGCACTTAATTGCCTTCGCCGAATCGTCGACTGTCCGTTGATAAAATCAAACGGCAGGCGTAGTGTCGGGCCGTGATGATTGTGTCAGCACTCATGCCATTGCCGCGAGTCGGACTGCCTTCCATTGGCATCGATATGGGCGCAAATGCATTCTGCGTAGCGACCAGATTTCTCGACACGGCCTCTCGTTTGTCAATGCAAATTCACTTTGATTACTTGATTGGCCCGCTGTAAAACGGCAGACACAGCGACAGGAGCCGCATCGCCAAGTCAATCTGCGGGGTTCAAGCTAGCGTCTGCTGGCCCGAACACGACCTACGTCCAAGGAGCCGCTGTGCACGCTTTCGATGCTCGCGAATTGCAACAACTCGATGCCGCCCACCACCTCCACCCCTTCAACGACAACGCCGCGTTGGCGAAGAAGGGCACCCGCATCCTTACCCGTGGCGAGGGTTGTTATGTGTGGGACGCGCAGGGCAACAAGTTGCTGGATGCCTTCGCCGGCTTGTGGTGCGTCAACATCGGTTATGGCCGACGCGAGTTGGGTGAAGTCGCCTCCAGGCAAATGACCCAACTGGCCTACTACAACAGTTTCTTCCAATGCACCACCGAGCCCACGGTGCGGCTATCGGCCAAGCTCGCCGAGCTGGTGCCGGGTGATCTGAATCACGTCTTCTATTCGAACTCGGGTTCCGAGGCCAACGACACCATCCTGCGCATGGTTCGGCACTTCTGGAAAGTGCAGGATCAACCCGAAAAATCCATTTTCATCGGTCGCCACAACGGCTATCACGGCTCGACAGTGGCGGGTGCCAGCCTGGGCGGCATGAAGGGCATGCATCAGCAGGGCGGCTTGCCGATTCCCGACATCCACCACATCGACCCACCGTTCTGGTTTGCCGATGGCGGTGATTTGGATGAAGACAGCTACGGTCGGCTGTGCGCGCAGCGCTTGGAGGACAAGATTCTTGAGCTCGGTGCGCATCGCGTGGCGGCGTTTATCGGCGAGCCGGTGATGGGCGCGATCGGCGTCTACATCCCGCCGCGCAACTACTGGCAGGAAATCGAAAAAGTTTGTCGCCGCCACGACGTGCTACTGGTCGCGGACGAAGTGATCTGCGGCTTTGGCCGCACCGGCAACTGGTTTGCGGCCGAGACCTATGGCTTCTCGCCCGACATCATGACCTTGGCCAAGGGCATCACTTCCGGCTACATCCCCCTCGGCGCGGTGATGTTCAACGACCGCGTCGCCGGTGTGCTGAAGGAGAAAGGCGGCGAGTTGGCGCACGGCTATACCTACTCCGGTCATCCGGTATGCGCGGCGGTGGCGTTGGAGAACATCCGCATCTTGCAGGACGAGAAGATCGTCGAAACCTGCCGCAATGACACCGGGCCCTACCTTGCTCAACGCTGGCGCGAACTCGGCGAGCATGCCTTGGTCGGCGAGGTCCGCATCGTTGGCATGGTCGGTGCCTTGGAATTAGTGCCGAACAAGCCGCAGCGCAGCTTCTTCCCCGACCGCGGTCGCGTTGGCGCCCTGTGCCGCGACATGGCGCTGCAGAATGGCTTGATCTTGCGGGCAACCTACGACGCCATGCTGCTGTCGCCACCGCTCATCATAAGCCGCGCGCAGATTGACGAGCTGTTCGAAAAAACCTGGAAATCGTTGGACATGACCGCCGACGCGCTAGGCATGCCGCGACGCGCCTGATTGGTGCGATCTGCCAACTGGCAGCCTCGCGCAATGAATGTCATTCTCGCCTCGCCGCCCACTAACGGAGACTTTCGATGATGCGTAACGCTCTGGCTCTCGCCCTCGCCACCACGCTGATCGCCGCGTGTGGTCAAGCCCCGGCACCGGCCGACACCACCGCCAGTACACCGGCCGCACCCGCCGCACCTCCCGCCGAAGAGAAGGTGCTGAGCATCTACAACTGGTCGGACTACATCGCCGAAGACACCATCGCCAAGTTCGAAGCCGAAACCGGCATCAAGGTGATCTACGACGTCTTCGACAGCAATGAGGGGCTGGAAGCCAAGCTGATGTCGGGCGACGCCGGCTACGACATCGTCGTGCCGACCTTGAATTTTCTTGGCCGGCAGATTCAAGCCGGCGCCTTCATGAAGCTTGATCGCAGCAAGCTCTCCAACCACGGCAATCTCGACCCCAAGTTGATGGAGTTGATCGCTCGCAACGATCCCGAAAACGGCCACAGCATTCCCTATCTGTGGGGCACCACGGGCATCGGCTACAACATCGAGAAAGTGAAAGAGGCCTTGGGTGAAGACGCGCCGGTCAACAGCTGGGAGTTGGTCTTCAATCCCGAATACATGAAGAAGCTGGAAGGCTGCGGCGTCAGCTTCCTCGATGCCGCCTCGGAGATGGTGCCAACGGTGCTCAACTATCTTGGCGAGCAGCCGAACAGCTTTGATGAGGCGGTGATCAACAAGGCGCTGGTGACCTTGCAGTCAGTGCGCCCGCATGTGCGCTATTTCCACTCCTCGCAATACATCAACGATCTCGCCAACGGCGATATTTGCGTGGCCGTTGGTTGGTCAGGCGACATCCTGCAAGCCGCCACCCGCGCCGAAGAGGCGAAGAAGGGCGTCAACATCGAATACACGATCCCGACCCAAGGCGCAGCCATCTGGTTCGACATGCTGGCGATCCCGAAGAGCAGCAAGCGCTCCGACAACGCCCACGCCTTCCTGAATTTCGTGATGCGTCCGGAGATCATCGCCGACATCTCCAACTACGTGTCGTACGCGAATGGCAACCTCGCCTCCAAGCCGCTGGTTGATCCAGAAATCACGGGTGACCCGACGATCTATCCGGACGAAGCGACTTCAGCGAAATTGTTCACCCTGGCGGTGCTGCCGCCGGAAGTGGATCGCATGTATACGCGGTTGTGGACGACGTTGAAGTCGGGGCAATAGAGGTTGGGATTGGGTTGATTTGGGGGCAGGCTGGGGAGCCTGCCCGTTGGCGCTTAATTGGGGGATGGGATGGCGCTCGAATTCGTCATTCCGGCGAAGGCCGGAATTCAGTGGGTTTGTCGTCATCCCGGCGTGGGCCGGGATTTTGCCTTGGCTCGTCATTCCGGCGGAAGCCGGAATCCGGCTTTTCAGGCTTCGCTCGCGTGATTTTGCTTCGCGGCAAGGTTTCGTCCACCTCAGCGGTGGCCGAGTCACTTTTCTTTGCTTCGCCAAAGAAAAGTAACCAAAAGAAAGGCGACCCCGATGTGGCGCTCGCGATGGAGCCGCGAGTTCGCGGCAGTCGGGAGGGGTTTTTGACAGCACATCCATGTGCTGGCAAAAACGCACGCGCATCCATGCGCGCACCCCTGCCGGGCCTGATC
>JANNWF010000467.1:0-4076 GCA_031408455.1 Pseudoxanthomonas sp.
CAACTGGTTCTACGGTGCCTTCATCATCGCGGTGGCGCTGCTGCACATCGTCAATTCACTGGTCGTGCCAGCGGGTCCGATGCACAGCTATCCGATCTACTCGGGCGCGGTAGATGCGATGGTGCAGTGGTGGTATGGACACAACGCGGTCGGCTTCTTTTTGACCGCTGGCTTCTTGGGGATGATGTATTACTTCGTGCCGCGCCGGGTCGGCCGGCCGATCTACTCGTACCGGCTATCGATCATCCATTTCTGGGCGCTGATCGCAATCTACATGTGGGCTGGCCCGCACCACTTGCACTACACCGCGCTGCCGGATTGGGTGCAGAGCGTGGGCATGGTGTTCTCGCTGATCCTGCTGGCGCCCTCGTGGGGCGGCGCCATCAACGGCGTGATGACGCTGTCGGGCGCCTGGCATCTGCTGCGTACCGATCCGATCATCAAGTTCATGATCGTCGCCATCTCGTTCTACATGATGAGCACGTTCGAGGGGCCGATGATGTCGATCAAGACCGTCAACGCGCTCAGCCACTACACCGACTGGACCATCGGCCACGTGCATGCGGGCGCGCTGGGCTGGGTGGCGATGATCTCGATTGGCGCGATCTACATGGTGATCCCGCGCTGTCTGGGCTTGAAAGACATGGCCTCGATGAAGCTGATCGACCTGCATTTCTGGGTGCATACCATCGGCGTGGTGCTCTACGCCGCCTCAATGTGGGTCGCCGGCATCGGCCAAGGCCTGATGGCGCGCGCCAGCAACGCCGACGGCACCCTGACCTATGCCTTCGCCGAGATCGTCAAGTTCAACTATCCGTATTACCTGATCCGCTTCGTGGGTGGCGTGCTGGTGATCATCGGAATGGCGCTGATGGTGATCAACGTAGTGCGCACCTTCCAACTGGCCAAAGGCTTGGTCGATACGCCGGTGCTGATCCCGGCCGGCACCGCCGCCAGCCACGCCTGAGGACTAGCCATGAGCCACGAGAAAATCGAAACCAATATCGGCTGGATGGCACTGCTGATTGCCGTGGTCATTTCCTTTGGCGGACTGGCTGAGATCGTCCCGCTGATGTACCAAGCGGAGACCATCCAGCCGTTGCCGGGGGTGAAACCCTATCCGGCACTGCAACTCGCCGGCCGCGACATCTATGTCCGCGAGGGTTGCTACAACTGTCATTCGCAGATGGTGCGCACGCTGCGTCACGAGACTGAGCGCTATGGCCATTACTCGCTCGCGGGTGAGTCGGTGTACGACCGGCCGTTTCAATGGGGCAGCAAGCGCACCGGGCCGGATCTCGCGCGTATTGGTGGCCGCTATTCCGACGACTGGCATCGCGTGCATTTGATCGCCCCGCGCGACGTGGTGCCGGTATCGAACATGCCCAACTATCCGTGGTTAGCACAGAACGTGGTTGACGCGGCGGCGATCACTCGCAACATGCGCGCCCTGCAGAGCATCGGCGACCCCTACAGCGACGAAGAGATTGCCGGCGCCGCCGCTGCGGTGGCCGGAAAGTCCGAACTCGACGCGCTCATCGCCTATCTGCAGGCGTTGGGCAAGCACGCACCGAAGGGGTAATCAGCATGCTCACCGGCATCGCCACCGTCGTCCTGCTGCTCGCCTTCATCGGCGGCGTGGCTTGGGCCTATAGCAAGAATCGCCAACCCGAGTTTGATGCGGCGGCGCGCATTCCTCTTGAAGACGCCAATCCGATCGACGCCAGCGCCGCCCATCCGAGTGAGGGCACCCCATGAGCACGGGTTGGTCTGTGTATGTGATCGGTTTGGTCGTGCTCAACATCGTCGCGACGACGTGGTTGCTGTGGTGGACGTCGCGCAAGCGCTCGGCCGATGCCATTGCCTCTGAAACCACCGGCCACGTCTGGGATGGCGACATCACCGAATACAACAAGCCGCTGCCGAAGTGGTGGATCAATCTGTTCTATCTCACCATCCTGTATTCGGTCGGTTACCTGATTTGGTATCCGGGCCTGGGCAACTTCGCCGGCACCTCGGGCTGGAGTTCGGCCAAGGAACACGACGCCGACAAAGCGGAAGCCGATGCCAAGCTGGCTATAGCCTTCGCCCGTTTCGATGGCATGCCGATTGATCAGATCGCGAAAGATGGTGAGGCGTTGGCCTTCGGCTCGCGCCTGTTCGCCAACCATTGCGCCATGTGTCACGGCTCGGACGCGCGCGGTGGCAAGGGCTTTCCCAATCTCACCGACAGTGACTGGCAATGGGGCGGCTCACCCGAGCAGATTTTGACCACCATCCTGCACGGCCGCCAAGCGGCGATGCCAGCGCTTGGGGCGGTGCTTGGCAGCGAAGTCGGCCTCACCGAGGTCAGTGCTTACGTACAGAGTCTCTCAGGCATGAAGGCCGACCCGACCTTGGTCGCTGCTGGGCAACTTCGCTTTACGGTCTGCGCTGCCTGCCACGGCCCGACCGGCGCGGGCAACATCGCCTTGGGCGCACCCAATCTGAGTGACGATGTTTGGCTGTACGGCCGCGACTTCGCCACCATCAAGGACGGGATCATCCGCGGCCGTAACGGCATGATGCCGGCGCATCTTCCGATCATCGGCGAAACGCGCACCCGCATCGCTGCCGCCTATGTTTGGTCGCTTTCGCGCGCTGATGACGATGACGATGACGATGGTGAAGGCCATCACGACGACGAGACGCACACGGGCAAAGCCAGCGCTGATGCTGAAAGCGACGACGACTCCAAGTCATGAGGGTCGAGGCTGAGCCTAGGTTTGAGCACCCGCCGCGCCCATTGGTGCAACGGTTGGGCGCGATCCTATGGCCAAGCTTCTTCGCGGCGGGTGTGGCGACGATGGTGTTCTTTGCCTTCGTCGACCCGTTGCTGCTGCGTGACCTGACCTTCCCGGACTTTGAAATCAGCCGCGGTGTGGGCTACACCTTTGGTTTCTTCATGTTTTGGGCCTGCACCGCGAGCAGCAGCCTGTTCACTTGGATCCTGCTACGACCTGCGAGTCGGTTCAACACGCCACTGGCGAAAGACTGACTAGTGGCCCGCTCCATTCCCGCTCAACTCATTCCGGTTGAACTCATCGATGAAGTAGGTCTTTACGTCTCCGAGCGGAAGATCTATCCGCGTGAGCAGGACGGTCGCTTCCAACGCCTGCGCAAGGCGGCGGTTATCTGGCTGCTGGGCATGTACTACGGCTTTGCGTGGCTGCAATGGGACGACCGACAGGCGGTGCTGTTCGATCTGCCTGCGCGCAAGTTCTATGTGTTCGGGCTGAGCTTCTGGCCGCAGGATTTTTTCTATCTCGCCCTGCTGCTGATCATCGCCGGTCTGACCCTGTTCTTTTTCACTGCCTTGGCTGGGCGCATCTGGTGTGGCTACGCCTGCCCGCAGACGGTGTGGACCGAAGTCTTCATCTGGATGGAGCGCTGGACCGAAGGCGACCGCAACAAGCGGATGAAGCTCGATGCTGGCCCGTGGAATCGCGACAAGGTCGTCCGCAAGGGTGCCAAGCACGCGCTGTGGCTGACATTCGCACTTTGGACAGGCTTCACCTTTGTCGGCTACTTCACTCCAATCCGCGATCTCGCCGCCGGCCTGTCACCGTTTGCTTGGAGTGGCTGGGAAATTTTTTGGGTACTGTTCTACTCGCTGGCCACCTGGGGCAACGCCGGCGTGTTGCGCGAACAGGTGTGCAAATACATGTGTCCCTACGCGCGGTTTCAGAGCGCGATGTTCGACCGCAACACCCTAATCGTCGCCTACGACCCGATGCGCGGAGAGCCGCGCGGCGCGCGCAAGAAAAATCAGCTGGTCAGCGTTTTGGAGCGCACGCGGGGCCTGCTTGGAATGGACGTGGCGATCAGCGCGGTGGTGCACGCAGCCCAGCATCGCAGCGCCGCCGACTTGAAGGCCGGCGCGCGCGCCACCACCGGCTTGGTCGTCGACGCGCAAACGCACCTGCCGCCTCCGCCTGTGGTCAGCGCGCCCGAGGATCTGGGCGACTGCATCGACTGTACGATCTGCGTGCAGGTGTGCCCGACCGGCATCGACATCCGCAATGGCCTGCAATACG
>JANNWF010000468.1:0-19167 GCA_031408455.1 Pseudoxanthomonas sp.
CTTTGCCGGCTTTGAACTCGAAGTCTGTGCGCAGCTGTCGTTCGGTCCCCTCAAGCGCTTCAAGCTGAATCAACTGGTCGCGAACAAAGAAGTACCATCCACCCAGCAGCAAAAGCGCAATGATCAGGATGCAAAAGAACGCTTTAACCGGATTGGGAAAGGCTCCCGCGTTATTGAAGTCAAGATTGCGAAGGTCGAAGTTTTTCATGGCTTCACTCCTTCCTGAAAAACAGCAGACGTCTCCGTTTCCTCAGACCCCGCTACCTTGGGCTGAGTGAGCATGACCTTCAGATCGAACTGGAACGGCATACTGCGGTCATCGCCCTTTGCTTCAATGATGCTCAAGTCAGGGCTGGTCACCCAGCCGGACTGCTGCAACGCACGCATGTAAGACGATACTCGTGCATTGGATTGGGCGATGCCAGACAGCGTTAGTTGCTGGCCAACCTGCTTGATCGAATTGAGCTTGACACCATCCGGGATGGTTCGAACCAACTCGTCAAACAAGTGCACCATCTGGGAACGACTGGCTTGCAGTTCTTCGATGACTTGCTTGCGGCGAAGCAGGTCATCGCGCTGCGCTTCCAGTGTCTCAATCTCTTTGATCTTTGCTTCGAGCGCAGTGATTTCCGTTTTCAGCAGCTGGTTTCGATTGTTTTGGTTGTCGATCTTGCCGTCAAAAAAGCTAATCACGGCAAACGCGACCACAAGTCCCACTGCGGCGCTAATTCCCAACAGCGCATAAAAGCCTTTTTGTCGTTCCTGTCGGCGAGCTTGGCGCCAAGGCAATAAATTAATCTTGGCCATTAGTCGAAGCTCCTCATCGCGAGGCCGCATGCAATCATCAGCGCTGGTGCATCTTGTGCAAGCGACTGCGCTTGAACCTTGTTTGAAAGCGACATGCTTGCAAGCGGATTGGCCACGATGGTGGTGATGCCGAGTTGCTCCTCCACCATTTGCGCGATGCCAGTAATCGACGCGCAACCACCAGCCAAGACGACTTGGTCAACGCGATTGAATTCGCTGCCCGCATAGAAGAATTGGAGCAAGCGGCTCACTTGTTGGACCATCGCTTCCTTGAATGGCTCCAATACTTCGATCTCATAGCTTTCCGGAAGTCCACCTTGGCGCTTGGCCAATCCAGCTTCTTCGTAGCTAAGCCCGTAACGACGCATGACTTCATCGGTCAGTTGACGACCACCGAAGACTTGCTCACGGGTATAAATGCTGCGCTTGCTGCGCAGCACATTAAGGGTCGTCATCGTCGCGCCGACATCGACTAAGGCGATGAGGGCATCCTGCGACGCTGAGAGCTGGTCGGCGATCAGCTTGAAAGCGTTCTCCATCGCGAACGCTTCGACATCGATGACTTTGGCGGTTAGGCCGCCGATATCCAGAGCGGCGACGCGAACGTCCACATTCTCTGTTCTCGACGCTGCCAACAAGACATGCACCATGTCTGGGTTGTCTTTAATCGGGCCCAAGATCTCGAAGTCGAGACTGACTTCTTCGATTGGGTAGGGTATGTACTGTGCCGCATCGACCTGGATCTGATCTTCCATCTCGTCTCCGTTGATGGAGGCGGGCATGGGAATCAGCTTGGTAATCACTGCCGACCCAGACACGGCTGCAGCCGCAAATTTTGTCCTAGCCCCAGATCTGGCCAGAGCGCGCTTGATGGCCTCTCCCACCGCCTCAACCTCGACGATGTTCTTTTCAACCACCGCATTAGGCGGCAAAGGCTCGACCGCATAGTGCTCTACGCGGTAGCGGCCACCGGTCTGACTGAGCTGAAGCAACTTCACGGCAGTGGAACTGACGTCCACACCGATCAAAGGTGCCTTGCTGTTTGCGAAAAGTCCCACGGTTTCTCCCCTTCCCACGGGCTCTTACGAGCACTTACTACGCTGCTACATTAAATACCTGTTGCGAACGAAAAGGCAACAGTCAGTGTTCAAATAGCGTCAGTCGGCCACCCGACAAAGCGTGACGCATGTCACAGTCTGCCTCACTACGCCCGCGGCGTGCCAGCGTTTGCATCAGCTTTTGGAGAGCCTGACTCTATACTTGAAGCTCAATTTCGAGCGCTTTGCGACAGGAATGCTTCATGACGTTGGTAAGGCGGCTGCTTCGGCTGGCACTGTTGGCGTGCTTGTTTTTCGGCGTCATGGGCATCAGCGGCTTCGGCGTCCTGTATTGGTTGATCTGGCCCACCCTGCCTTCGGTCGAGAGCCTGCGCGATGTTCGCCTGCAGATTCCGCTGGTGGTATTCACCGCTGACGATAGGCTGATGGCTCAGTTTGGCGAGACCCGACGCTATCCCGTGACTGTTGCCGAGGTCCCCGATCACGTCCGTCTGGCGTTTATTGCTGCCGAGGACGCGCATTTTTATACCCATCCGGGTATTGATTGGCGGGGAATCTCGCGGGCAATTTGGTTGCTCGCGACGACGAGTGATCGGCGCGTGCCCGGCGGAAGCACCATCACGCAACAGGTCGCCAAGCAGTTCTTTCTTAGTCCCGAATACTCCTATACCCGTAAGCTCACTGAGATTTTTCTTGCCCTCAAAATAGAGGGTGAGCTGTCGAAGGACGAGATTCTTGCGCTGTATTTGAATAAGAGCTTTTTCGGCAATCGTGCCTACGGCGTGGCTGCGGCTGCTGAGTTCTATTACGGCAAAACGTTGGACCAGCTCGCGCTAGAGGAAGCCGCGATGCTCGCATCTATCCCCAAGTTTCCTTCCAGCGGCAATCCGGTGGTGAATCCACCGCGCGCGCTGCTGCGGCGAAACTACGTCCTCGAACGGATGCGCGAGAACGAATTCATTGACGAAGCGACGTACGCTGCGGCATTGGCCGCACCCGACTTGGCCAAGCCGCATGAGCCCCCGGTTGAGGTCGACGCCCCTTGGGTCGCCGAACTGGTCAGACAGGAGGCCGTGGAGCGTTTTGGCGATGTCGCCCTCACCAATGGCTACCGGATTCACACCACCATTGATGGCCGGCTGCAGGAGGCCGCGAACCTTGCTACCCGCACTGGTCTGCTCAATTACGACCAGCGTCACGGATGGCGCGGCGCTGAAGCCAAGATCGAACTCACTGAGACGGACGCGCCCGAGGCGTGGCTGTCGGCATTGCGTGATCGGCAAGTGATTGGTGGCCTGATTCCTGCTGTCGTCCTCGCTGTCGGCGAAGAGTCGGCGACATTGGCGATCAGCGACACCGAAATCATCGAGCTTCCAATAGCAGGCATGACGTGGGCTCGCGCTTATTTGTCGGAAAATTCGCGTGGACCCGCGGTTACCAAGCCGGCTGATCTGCTGAGCCGAGGTGACGTGGTGCGACTGGCGCGCGACCCCACCGGTGTATGGAGTTTGGGGCAACTCCCGCGCGCCCAAGCCTCCGTCGTGGCGTTGGATCACGAAACCGGCGCGGTGCGTGCGCTAACTGGCGGCTTTAGTTTTAGTTTGAACAAGTTCAATCGCGCAACGATGTCGCAGCGCCAGCCAGGCTCAAGCTTTAAGCCATTCGTTTACGCCTCGGCGTTTGAGCGCGGATTTACCCCAGCGTCCATAGTCCTTGATGCGCCAGTGGTGTTTAACGACACCGGTGCCGGCAAAAGTTGGCGACCACAGAACGACAACCAGACCTTTGCCGGACCGATGCGGTTGCGTGAGGCGATGGTGACTTCGCGCAATCTGGTGTCGGTGCGCGTACTGGATGCGGTTGGGATTGGATTTGCGCGACGTTACATCGAGCAATTTGGATTTGCGCCGGAATCCCTGCCTGCCAATCTCTCACTCGCGCTCGGCGCGAATTCCGCACCACCGCTGGCGATGGCACGTGGTTACGCAGTATTCGCGAATGGCGGCTATCGAATTACCCCGTGGTTTCTTGATCGCATCGAAGACCGCGATGGCGCGGTGCTGTTTCAAGCGGTACCCGAAAGCGCGTGTTCGTCATGCTCGCAGCGAAGTGGAACCGCCACCCGCGGTGGCGCCGACAGCAGTGAAGCATTCGACCTCGGCCCGGTGTCTTCGCCGCCACCCAGTGTTCCCGAACCCGCCGCAGTCGCGGAATCCGCTGTAGTCGCAGACGCCACGCTCGCAACCACGCTTGCCCCGCGCGCCATTGATGCGCGCACGGCCTACATGGTGCATTCGTTGCTTCGAGATGTGGTCAAGCGCGGCACCGGACGTGCGGCCAGCGTGTTGGGACGCGCGGATATCGGCGGCAAGACGGGTACCACCAACGACCACCGCGATGTCTGGTTTTCTGGCTTTGGCGGGCCGTTAGTAGTTACTACCTGGGTCGGCATGGATGACTTCAGTCCACTCGGCAACCGCGAATTTGCATCGCTGGCGGCGTTGCCAATATGGATTGATTTCATGCGTACTGCGCTTGAAGGACGGCCTGAGCAACTGCCTGCTTTGCCTGAAGGCATAGTCACAGCGCTGATCAATCCCAGCACTGGGCGCTTGGTTCCACCTGGCACGGCGGGAGCCATTGCCGAAATATTCAAGTCCGAAGACATCAGCAGAATCGAGCGCCAGGCCGATCAGCAAGTCACCGCCGATGAGCGTGAGGCTTTCGACATTTTTTGAAGCAGCTGAGCTGACGCCAGCGTCGGTATCGGGCTTAAGGTCGTCGACAGATCGCGTCAACCGCATTGACGGAGGCAGTCGCAAGTGAAGGCTAGGGCAAGGCATGAGTGCGGTGGCTCGACCCCGGCGAGACTCAGTCTCGCCAATGAGGCCGCCAAGTTGATTGCAGAATCTGGATTTGAGTCGTTTGCGGCGGCACGTCGAAAGCTGGCCGAGCGACACGGCATTCGCAACCAGTCGGCGCTGCCCAAAGACGATGAAATCGACCAAGCGCTGCGCAGCTACCAGCGATTGTTCCGGCCTGCCTCCCAGCCGCAGGCATTGGCCGCCCTCAGACTTGCCGCCGTAGAGGCAATGCAAGCCTTGCAGAAGTTTCGGCCTCGTTTGGTCGGCCCTGTCTTCGATGGCTCTGCCGACGAGGGCACAGCGATCAACCTGCACGTGTACAGCGATGATGCAGAACCGGTGATGCACTTTCTCGCCGAACGAGCAATTCCCTACCTGAGCAAGTCGCAGCGACTGCGCTTTGGACCCACTCACGTTATCGAGTGTCCATTGCTCACGTTTGCCAATGCCAACGCGAGTTTCAGGCTGACGGTTGTGCCGCTGGCGTCAAGCCACCAAGTGCCAAGCGGGGCGGACGGAAGAACGCCAATGCGGCGCGCCAGTCTCGCCGAAGTCCAACGCCTGTTGGCGCTTGAACTTTAGGATCTCGGACGGTCCTGTGCCGCAGGCGCACGGTGACACTGCGTCCGGCACAGCCCGCTGCGCTGCAGAATCCAAGCGGGAGCGTCAGACCAGCCCGGCAATCACTCTCGATGCCGGGCCATTCTGGACTGCTACCCGCAATCTCAGCGCTTGCTTAAGTCAACATAATCGCGCGGTGTGGCGCCGGTATAGATTTGCCGTGGTCGTCCGATTTTGCCGTCGGGATCGCTCTGTTGCTCAAGCCAATGCGCCACCCAGCCGGCGGTGCGCGCGATGGCGAACATCACCGTGAACATCTCGGTCGGAATTCGCAGCGCTTTGTAGATGATGCCGCTGTAGAAATCGACGTTGGGATACAGCTTGCGCTGCACGAAGTAGTCGTCTTTGAGCGCTGCCTCTTCCAGTTTCATCGCAACATCTAGCAATGGATCCTGCACGCCTAGCTCGGCCAACACCTGGTGGCACATCTCGCGAATGATGGTCGCGCGCGGATCGAAGTTCTTGTAAACACGGTGACCGAATCCCATCAGGCGAAAGCTGGAGTTTTTGTCCTTCGCTTTCTCCACCGCTTTGCCGACTTGATCCACCGTACCGATCTCTTCGAGCATTTTCAGCACGGCTTCATTGGCACCGCCATGCGCCGGCCCCCATAGCGCAGCGATACCCGCGGCGACACACGCGTATGGGTTGGCACCCGTCGAGCCCACTAGGCGCACGGTCGAAGTCGAGGCGTTTTGTTCATGATCGGCGTGCAGGATGAACAACAAATCCAGCGCCTTCGCAGCGACCGGCGGCAGCTTCAATGGCTCGCTCGGCACCTCGAACATCATGGTCAAGAAGCGATCAACGTATTCGAGGTTGTTGCGCGGATATCGACTTGGCCAACCAATGGAATAGCGATAACAGGCGGCAGCAATGGTAGGCACTTTGGCGATCAAACGAATCGCCGCGAGACGCCGCTGTTCGGCGTCGTCCATATCCAAGTTGTCGTGATAGAAAGCGGCCAACGAGCCGATCATGCCGCACAGCATGGCCATCGGATGGGCGTCGTGGCGGAAGCCGTTCAAGAACGACTTCAAGGCCTCGTGCATCATCGTGTGATGAGTGACTTCGTGCGAGAAGCCTTCAAATTCCTTGGCGCTGGGCAGCTGCCCATTGATCAACAGGTAGGCGACCTCAAGGAAGCTGGAATGCTTGGCGAGTTGCTCGATCGGATAACCGCGATACAGCAGAACGCCTTCATCACCGTCGATATAGGTGATCGCCGAGCGGCAACTGGCGGTGGACACAAAGCCCGGGTCAAAAGTGAAGTGACCGGTGTCCTTATACAACTTGCCGATGTCGATGGCGGGCGCGCCCATGGCACCCGTGACTATGGGCATCTCGGTGCTCTTGCCTGCGGCGGTATCGGTCAGTACGACGGTTTTGCTGGCGGTCACGGCAAACTCCTTGGCGAAAGACTCAGCGATCAGGACCAGAGCCGCCTACGTTGCCGCAGCACCTCCGGGATTGTCCGGGTCGCCAGAGGGCGATTCCGGGCATTTGGGCGGAGGAATTATCACACAGGGTTTGTGCCTCGGCGCGCACTTTGCCAGCAGTAAATGCGTGGCGCAAAAATGCAAACGGCCCGGAGATCCGGGCCGTTGGCGACATCCTTGTTTCAATCTAGCGCCGTGAAGGCGATGCCGCCACAGTGCTTCCGCGCGGGGCTTACTTTTGCGCGTAGCGACGACGGAACTTGTCGACGCGACCGCCGGTATCCATGATCTTGTGCTTGCCCGTGTAAAACGGGTGCGAGGCTGAGGAAACTTCAACCTTGATCAGCGGATAGGTCTCGCCATCTGACCATGTGACAGTCTCTTTGCTACCCAAGGTCGACTGCGTCAGGAACTTGAAATCCGAGGACAGATCCTGGAAGACAACCGGGGAGTACTTCGGGTGAATATTGGCCTTCATTACGCTGCATCCTGATCGGAACGCCCACAACGCCAACCATAGGCGTCTTTTGGACAGGAAAGAGCGAAAGTGTAGCCCGATTGTTGCGCGAGGATCAAGTCGGACACTTCCGGCCCGACTCCGCCGCGTTCATTAGACCACCGGAATTTCCATCCTAGAACTCGCCCAGTCCTTCCGCGACGCCGCCTTTGGCGACCTTGAGCAGGCGCAGGGTATTGGTCGATCCGTGCTGTTCCATATGGTCGCCGCTGGTGATGATGACGCGGTCTTCCTCGGCCAACAGGCCCAGCTGAAACAGGTGTCGAACAGCTTCTCGCGCGGCTTTACGCGGCGCCAGTCCACGTGAGTCGAAGTCGACCGGCACCACGTCGCGCATCAAGGCCATGCGGCGGCGCGCCGGTGCGTGGCGCGACAATCCATAGATTGCTGCCGGTGAGCGGAAGCGGGTGAGAAAGCAGGCCGTGCCGCCGGATTCCGTCATCGCCACAATGGCGCGTACCTTGATGTGCTCGGTCAAGAACATCGCGGCCATGGCGATGGCTTCGTCGGTCTTGCTGAGTCCGCGCTTGGCGGTTTCGAAATCGGTGTCGTGGTCGAACTGGCGCTCAGCGCCAAGACAAATCCGGGTCATCGCTTCGACGGCTTTCACCGGATACAGGCCGGAAGCCGATTCCGCCGAGAGCATCACCGCATCGGTGCCATCGATCACCGCGTTGGCGACATCCAGCACTTCTGCGCGGGTTGGAATCGGGTTGTCGACCATTGATTGCAACATCTGCGTCGCCGTGATCACCACGCGATTGCGTTCCAGCGATTCGCGGATGATCTTCTTCTGTAAGCCTGGCAATTCGGCATCCCCAATTTCAACGCCAAGGTCACCACGCGCCACCATCACCACATCGGAGGCATCGATAATTTCACCGAGATTCTCGATCGCTTCGGCACGCTCGATCTTGGAGACCATGTAGGCGTCGCTGCCTGCTTCGCGTGCCAGCCGCCGCGCCTCATGCATGTCGGCCGCATTGCGACAGAAGCTGACCGCCATGAAGTCGACACCCAGCGCTGCGGCATGCCGGATGTCCTGTCGATCTTTGTCGGTCAGCGCACCCAGCGACAATCCGCCGCCGAGTCGGTTCAACCCTTTGCGATTCGACAAGGCACCATCGGTGAGCACGGTGGTGTGGATTTCGACGCCGATGACTGCGTCCACTCGCAACGCAACCAAGCCGTCGTCGAGCAGCAGCGTATCGCCGGCGTGGACGTCATTGGGCAAACCCAGATAACTGCAACCGACGCGCGTGGTGTCACCTTCCGGCGCGCCATCACGACAATCGAGCACAAATGTCTGTCCGGCGGTCAGCAGGACCTTATCGTTGGCAAACTTTTCAATGCGAATCTTGGGCCCTTGCAAATCGGCCAATATGCCCACTTCACGACCCACTCGTGCGGCTGCGTTGCGCACACTGGCGACGCGTTGCGCGTGTTGATCGACGGTGCCATGGGAAAAGTTCAAGCGCACCACATTGACGCCGGCGCTGATGAGCGCATCGATCACGCCTGGCGGGTCTGATGCCGGGCCAAGCGTGGCGAGGATCTTGGTGCGGCGCATAGGCGTATTCATGGTCTCGTCTGCAAGGCTTTAGGCTGTGCGTCACGCTAGCACACCACTACTTACCTTTCGGACCCCATTGATGTCTCTCGCCGACCGCAGCAAACGTATTCATGAGCACTTGGCCGCACTGGACGGACTGCCTTGGTTGGAGGGCGAACGCGTGCGTTTGCGGGCGCCGCAAGCAGAGGACATCGACCCGCTGTTCGCGCTGTTTTCTGACCCCGACGTCATGCGCTACTGGAGTCGCGACCCGATGACCGAGCGCAACGAGGCCATCGCCTACATCCAGAGCATCATCGACGGCTTCGTCAAACGCGAGTTGTTCAATTGGATCATCGCAGACCGCGTG
Source organism: Pseudoxanthomonas sp. (assembly GCA_031408455.1). GTDB lineage: Bacteria > Pseudomonadota > Gammaproteobacteria > Xanthomonadales > Xanthomonadaceae > JANNWF01. The sequence goes on from JANNWF010000468.1 coordinate 9,229, forward strand.
GACGACGCGATGATCGGAACCTGCACGCTTTACGACCTGCAACCGCAGCATTTGCGGGCAGGTGTTGGCTATGCGCTATCGCCGACGCGACAAGGCGGCGGGCTCGCCCGCGAGGCGGTGTCGCTGGCCTTGGGTTGGGCCTTCGGCAGCCTGCAGCTGCATCGCATCGAGGCCGATATCGAGCCTCGCAATGTGCGCTCAGAAAAGTTGCTGCGCGCGCTCGGGTTTCAATCAGAAGGCTTGTTACGCGAGCGCTTCTGCACCACTCAAGAGATTCAGCACTCGATGGTGTTTGGATTGCTCGCTCGTGAATGGTCAGAAGCGCCTGACGCGTGATGCAACGCTAGCTCGCCGCGCGTGCTTCCAACGCGGCAACGGCAGGCAGTATCTTGCCTTCGCAGAACTCCAGGAACGCACCGCCGCCAGTCGAGATATAGGAAATCCCATCGGCCACGCCGTATTTGTCGACCGCCGCCAAGGTGTCACCACCACCGGCGATCGAGAATGCGCCAGAGGCTGCAATCGCGTGCGCCACGGCGGCGGTGCCGTTCGCGAACGCATCAAATTCGAAGACCCCGACCGGACCGTTCCACAGCACGCTGCCGGCGGAAGCGATCAGCTCGGCATAGCGCGCCGCAGTCGCTGGACCGATGTCGAGAATCATGTCGTTGGCGGACACTTCTTCGATGGGCTTGATGGTGGCGGGCGCATCGGCTGCGAACACCGGCGCGACGACGACATCGGTGGGCAGCGGAATCTCGGCACCACGTGACTTGGCATCGGCAATGATGCGGCGCGCGGTATCGAGCAAGTCTGGCTCATACAACGAGTTGCCGACCGGATGTCCGAGCGCTGCAAGGAAGGTATTGGCAATGCCACCACCGACGATTAATTGATCGACCCGCGAGACCATATTGGCGAGTAGTTCCAGCTTGGTCGATACCTTGGAGCCAGCGACGATGGCGAGTAGCGGACGCGCTGGGTCCTTCAGCGCTTTGGCCAAGGCATCCAGCTCGGCCATCAGCAACGGCCCGCCACAAGCGACTTTGGCGGCGCGAATGACACCATGCGTGCTGGCTTGGGCACGATGGGCGGTACCGAAGGCATCCATCACAAAGATGTCGCACAAAGCAGCGTACTTGGCTGAAAGCGCGGCATCGTCCTTGCTCTCGCCGGGATTCATCCGGCAGTTTTCGAGCAACACGATCTCGCCGGGGCGCACGCTCACATAGTCGACCCAATCACGCAGCAAGGGGACGTCTCGTTGCAGAAGTTCGGAGAGGCGCGCCGCCACAGGTGCTAGCGAATCCGCCTCCGAAAACACACCTTCCGTTGGCCGCCCCAGATGCGAAGTCACCATCACCGCAGCGCCGCTGGCGAGAGCCATTTGCAAGGTCGGCAGCGAGGCTAGAATTCGCTGATCCGAAGCCACGTGGCCGTCGGCGATGGGCACGTTGAGGTCCTGGCGGATCAACACGCGCTTTTCGGCAAGGTCTAAGTCGGTCATGCGAAGAATGGTCATGCGCGGATTTGTCCTGAGAGGTCGTCTTCCAAAGCCAGCGCGCATTGTCGGGGCCGCGGCAGTCGCCAGCAATGCTTGGGCGCGCGGTCCGGCCCGTTAAACTGCGGCCATGAGTGCTCAGACTGTCAGCCAAGATCAGATTACAGAAGCCGTCGCTGCTCTGCGCCGTGGCGAATGCGTTGGATTGCCCACTGAGACTGTTTACGGTCTCGCCGCCGATGCGCGCAATCCAGCGGCGGTGCGACGTGTGTTTGCGTTGAAGGCGCGCCCGGCCGATCACCCACTGATCGTGCATCTGCCATCAACTCAGTATCTGTCGACATTCGCGCGCGAAATTCCCGATGCCGCGTGGAGGTATGCCGAACAGCATTGGCCCGGACCACTCACGCTGGTGCTAAAGCGTGCGCTGGATGTGCCTCTAGAGGTCACGGGTAGTCAAGACACTATTGCGCTGCGAATTCCTGCGCACCCAGTGGCGCTGGCCGTGCTGCGCGCGTTCGAGGGCGGCCTCGCTGCGCCTTCGGCCAATCGTTTCGGTCGCATCAGCCCGACCCGCGCGGCGCACGTTCACAGTGAGTTTGGTGAAAACTTACCTATCGTCTTGGACGGTGGCGACTGTGCGGTCGGCATCGAGAGCACGATTGTAGATCTCAGCGGCGGCGCACCACGCATTCTCCGACCCGGCATGTTGACTGCCGAGCAACTCGGCATCGCGGTTGTCACTGCAAGGACCGGCGAGCAAACGCCGCGTGTTCCCGGCGCACTCGAACAGCATTACGCCCCGCGCACGCCGTTGTATTTGTGTTCGCGCGATGACTTGTCGGCTAATCGAGCTGGGGTGCAAGTGCTGGCAATTGGGGACCTGCCAGTGGGATCAAATGGCGTCAGCTTGCCGCGCGACCCGCAGCGCTATGCCCACGGCTTGTACGCAGCGCTGCGCGAATTGGACGCCCGAGGCGCGCAGGCTTTGCATGCCGAGCTGCCGCCGAACGGCGCCGCGTGGGAGGCGATTGTTGATCGTCTCAAGCGCGCTGCGGCGGGAACACGCACGCCCTAGTGCGCATGCGTGTTCGCCCGACTCACGTCGAGCTGTCTGCGATTTGGGATGAACGTCAACAGCAGCGGAGCAAGCTCCGCTCTACCGAAGCGTGGTGGCGACTGTAATGCCTCTGTAGAGCCGACCGAGCGAAGCGAACCCGTATGCGCGCAGCGCGCGAACTAGCTCGGCTGCTTGAGGGTATCGGTTTGGAATTTCGTCCCATGAGGCGACGGCGAATGCGCCCCCGCTACCTCAATCCGCCGCCATCAACGCCTTGGTCATATCCAACATGCGATTGGAAAAGCCCCATTCGTTGTCATACCACGCCAGCACTTTCACCAAGGTGCCGCCCATCACGCGGGTCTGGGTGGCGTCGTAGATTGAGCTGCGCGGGTCGTGATTGAAGTCGACCGACACCAGCGGCTTGGTATTGACGCCGAGGATGCCTTTCAGCGCGCCGTTGGCCGCTTCGTTGACCGCGGCGTTGATCTCGTCAACGCTGGTGGCGCGAGCGGCGACAAAGGTCAAATCAACCACCGAGACGTTGATCGTCGGCACGCGCATTGCGAAGCCATCAAGCTTGCCATTCAACTCCGGCAACACCAATCCAACCGCAGCGGCCGCGCCGGTCTTGGTGGGAATCTGGCTCATGGTGGCGCTGCGCGCGCGGCGCAGATCGGAATGGAATACGTCGGTCAAAACTTGATCGTTGGTGTAGGCGTGGATCGTGGTCATCAGACCGTGGACGATGCCGATTTTCGTGTGCAGCACGCTGGCCAGCGGTGCCAGGCAATTGGTGGTGCAGCTGGCATTGGAGATGACCGTGTGCGACGCGCGCAGTTGGTCGTGATTGACGCCGAATACGAACGTGCCATCAACATCGGACCCACCCGGCGCCGAAATGATCACCTTCTTGGCACCGCCTGCCAGATGCGCGCCGGCCTTGGCCTTGGTGGTGAACAGGCCGGTGCATTCCAGCACTACGTCAACTTCATGCGCGCCCCACGGCAGCTTGGCGGGATCGCGTTCGGCAAACACCTTGACGCGGCTGCCATTGATGACCAAGTCACCGCCCTCGACGGCAACGGTGCCCGGAAAGCGGCCATGCGCGGTGTCGTATTGGGTCAGGTGAGCGTTGGTTTCGGCATCGCCCAAATCATTGACTGCCACCACCTCGAACTCGTTGGCGCGGCCGGACTCGTGGATGGCACGCAGCACATTGCGACCGATGCGGCCGTAGCCGTTGATGGCGATTCGAATAGCCATGAGGGGTGCAGCTCCTGCGTTTGGTTGGATGAGAGTCACGTGACCACGCAAGCGTGGCGGCGGGGCCGCGATTTTAACAGCGTGCCGGCATTTCAGCCGGCCGCTTTGGTTATTAGTCGCTGCTCTCGCGAAATATCGCCGTCTCGCGTTCGCCATTGCTGCGAATCCAGCCGCGATACATCCCAAGCGTGTTGAATGGCAGCGCGATATTGCCCTTGGCATCGATCGCAATGACGCCACCATCGCCACCCATGGCTGGCACTTTTTGCATGACCACAATATCGGCAGCGTCAGCCAACGGGGCACCGGCATAAGCCCGTCGCGCACATATGTCGTGCGCTACAGCCAGCCGAATGAAGTACTCGCCCCACCCGGTCGCCGATACCGCGCAACCTTCGTCGGCCCAGGTTCCCGCGCCGATGATTGGTGCATCGCCGACACGACCCCAGCGCTTGTTGGTCATGCCGCCTGTCGACGTTCCGGCGGCCAATTGGCCTTGTCGATCCAGCGCTACCGCGCCCACCGTGCCGAAATACGTTGCCGTCGGAATCGCCGCGCCTGCCTTCTCCGCGGCTTTGGCCTTTTGCAGCGCGTCCCAACGATGTTGGGTCCAGAAGTACTTGGGATCGACGCGCGTCATGCCGATGCTGTCGGCAAACTGTTGCGCGCCTTCGCCCATCAGCATCACGTGCGGCGAGCGCTCCATCACCGCGCGCGCCAGCCGTCGTCAATGCTGGCCGACAGGCTCCGGCTCGACCGGATGCGGCTGCGGAAAGCGTACGCTGACCCGCGTGCCAACGCCCGGCGTGCTGACGAACTCGACCGGCCAGCCGAAGCGTTCGCTCAGCCGACGAACAATGGTGAGTCCGATGCCGTGACCATCTCGGCGACGGTCGCCACCGCGAAAAAATGGCTCAAAAATGCGGGCCAGCTCGTCTGCTGTCATTCCGGGGCCGGTGTCTTCAACGGACACACGATCAGCCTCGACGCGCACCACGATCTGGCCCTGCTCGGTGTACAGGCAAGCATTGCGAATCAAGTTGGAAAGGATAACCGCCAGTGCGCGTGACGGCCCATGCAAAGCAAACATGTGTGGCTCTTCCACCCGCAATTCGACCGGCCGTCCTTCCACCAAAGCATGCAGTTTGTCGACCTCGTCGCGGACCACCTCATTCACCAGAAAGTCTTCTTCCGGCAGACCGGTGTCGCCTTCTCTGGCGAGGATCAGGAACGATTCGATCAAGGCCTCCATGTCGCGCGCGGCGCTTTTGATGCGCTTCACCGAACGGGTCGCGTGGCTGGCGAGGTCACCATCGGCGAGTAGTAAATCGCAGGCCATGCGGACCACGGTCAGCGGCGTGCGCAGCTCGTGGCTGGCATCGCGGGTGAAGTTCTGTTCGCGCTCGACGAATTGCGCCAAGCGACTACCAAACCCATGCAGTGCATTGGCAAGCACCAACACCTCGCCCTCGACGTCGACGGGCAGCGCCTCTGGCGTCAGCAGTTCGATCTCTGGCTTTTTCGGGTCCCAGCGTTTGACGATTCCCGCCAGCCAAATCACGGGAGATACTGCACTCCGGCTCACGCGATAGGTAAACCATGCGATCGCATAGATGACCAGTAGCACGAACACCAAAGGTACGGCGCCGAAATAGAACGCCAAGGCTTCCACTTGCTGTTGGTCAAACACCAGATACAGCGTGCCCTGAGGTTTCTGTTCGATCAGGACCAACGCGCCGCCATCCATGCGCGGCAGCGCGTGATAGCCGGGTGCGAGCCCATGCAGTGGCTTCGGCAACTGCAGGGAGTCGTTGGCTTCGCCGGGCGCAAGCAGAAACCCCCGCATGTTGTATGTATTCGGCAAGCCGATGTTCGGATTGAACTCCCGCTGAGTCCAAAAGTGCGTCGCCTCGTTGTTGAGGGCGCGCTGGATCAGCACATCCTTCAGCACGGCCGACGCGCCATACACGCCCAACAGCGTGGCAAATCCAATCGCTGCCGCCTGCAAGACGAAGGCGATCCAGATCTTGCGGCGCAGGCCGCTGGCGGCGGTCACAACAAGTCTGCGATCAAGCGCTTAGCCCTGCCCGCTGGCAATCGGCTACGATTGACAGCGGTCTCGGAAGCTCCTCACGCACTCTTTTTCGCCGCCTCGGTTTCCAGCTCAGCCAAGCGATATCCCGCACTGTGGATGGTGTGCAGCAAAGGAATCTGGAAGGGCTTATCTATCACTTTGCGCAAGTTGTAGAGGTGACTGCGCAGGGTATCGGAATCGGGCAAGGAGTCACTCCAGATTTCGCGCTCGATGTCGCGGCGGCTGACCACGCGCGGCGACTCGCGCATCAGGATGGTTAGCAGCTTGAGACCAATCGGTGACAGTTGCAGATCGCGGCCGGCGCGGGTCAGACGCAGGGTGGAAGTATCCAGCACCAAGTCACCCACTTTCAAAACCTCGGCGCTTACCTGCCGGCGGTCACGGCGGATCAACGCGCGTACGCGGGCTTCCAACTCTTGGATGGCGAATGGCTTGACCAAGTAGTCGTCGCCGCCGGCCTCCAGCCCGCGAATCTTGTCATCCAAGGTGTCACGTGCGGTCAGCATCAGCACCGGCGTTGGTGTTTTCGCTTCTTGGCGCAGCCGCCGGCAGACTTCCAAGCCATCCATGCGCGGCAGCATCAAGTCCAAGATGATGACGTCATAGCTGTTCTCTACCGCCAATCGCAGACCGTCGACGCCGTCGCCGGCGTAATCCACGCCGAACCCGCGGCGCTCAAGATATTCACCCACCATCTCAGAAATGTTGCGGTTGTCCTCGACCAACAGGATCAGTCCATTCGACTCTTCGCGCTGTTTCATGGCTTTAACCTCGATGTGAATCACAGACGTGAAGATAGCCGATCAATGGTGATTCAGTTGTGAAGCCGCGTGTCTCGGATACGCCTGCCGTGATTAGCATGACCCCACACTTTGTCGGGCGCCTTGCATACCGAAATGATCGAGGTCCCGTCATTCCAGCGAACGCCGGAATGACGACCCAAAGGGAACCGACGACTATTTGGGCTGGCCACCACCTGAGCTGGCCACCGCCGCTTAGTGCTTTGCCGCTCCCCAGATCGCTTCCAGACGAGCGTCGCGTCCGCAGCTGCTGCGGTAATAGCTGTAGCGCAGCGGATTCTTCAGGTAGTAGTCCTGATGGTAATCCTCAGCCGCAGTAAAGCTCGCGTTGAGCGGCGCGATCTGGGTGGCAATTGGCTTGCCGAATTGCTTTTCCAGCGCCGCTTTTGAGGCGTCGGCGAGGTCGCGCTCCGCTGCGCTCGAATAGAAGATGGCGCTGCGATATTGGCTGCCGGCATCACAGAACTGGCGATTGATCGCGAACGGATCGATGTTGTGCCAGAACACGTCGACCAGCTGAGCAAACGTCACTTTGTTGGGATCGTAGGCAATTTGCACCACTTCGGTGTGACCCGTACGGCCGCTGGAAACGGTTTCGTAGGTGGGCGACTTCTCGCTGCCGCCGGCATAGCCCGAGGTGGTGGAGATGACTCCTGCCAATTGATCGAAAGGTTTTTCCATGCACCAGAAGCAGCCGCCAGCGAAGGTCGCGTAGGCGACATCGGTGAGGGCGACATCGACCACTTGCTCGGCTCTGAGTGTCTTGGCGGGCAACAGCAGCAGGGCGAGCACGAAGCCGCTCAGCATCGCGATCAGCAATCCCAAGCGCGCCGCCGCACTCACGAGCGCAGCGCCGGCAAGGCTTCAGCTCGCGCAACGAAGGCGAGCGCAACGCCGTTATTGCAGAAGCGCTGACCCGTCGGCTTGGGCCCATCATCAAACACGTGGCCTTGATGGCCACCGCAGCGCGCGCAGTGATACTCGGTGCGCGGCCAGATCAGTTTGAAATCACGTTTGGTCTTGATGTGACCGGGAATGTGAGTAAAAAAGCTTGGCCAGCCGGTACCGCTGTCAAATTTGTGACTGCTGTCGAACAGTGGCAGGTGGCATGCGGCGCAAATATAGGTGCCGTCCGTGTAGTTCTTGTCTAGCGCGCTTGAGCCAGGACGCTCAGTGGCTTCCTCAAACAGAACTCGGTAGCTAGCGTCTGATACCACGCCCTTCCACTCCGCATGCGCTTTGGTAAGCGGCTTGATGGACTCAGCAATATCTACATTCACGATGGACTCCTCAGCGCGCGCACCAACCGCACGCAATAACAATGGTGGGCAGGCGGCAGCCGCGAGAAATTGGGTGATGACAGTTCGACGACGCATGCAAGAAATCTCCGGTGTGTGATGACACGCTAGAGACAGAGGTCGCGTGAGGGCGTGAAGGTTCGCCGGGCTAGTTGCCAGCGTTCAGAAACTGACCCGCCCGCGCAGCATTTGCGAGTACATCACCCAGTCGCCGATCAGGCTGTACAGAGGATGCTTGAACGTGGCCGGTCGATTCTTCTCAAACACGAAGTGACCAATCCAGGCGCAGCCGTAGCCGGCCAGCGGCATGCCGAGCAACCACCACGGACTCAAGGCAATCGCCAAGACGATGCACGCCAGCACCAGCGTCGAGCCGATAAAATGCAGTCGTCGACAGCGGCGGTCGCTGTGCTCCTGCAGATAGTAGGGATAGAACTCGCGAAAACTGGCAAACCCGTGCTTGCTCATTGGTCGACTCTCGTTGGCACTGACTGCGTCGCGCGTTCGGCGGCCTTGGCGCGGTTCCAATATGCGTCTTGAGCGTCTAGAGACAAGCTCTCCAGGGCGACATTCTCCGCTGCTGCCATGGCTTCCATGGCGCGAAAGCGGCGCTCGAACTTGGCGTTGGCGCGACGCATCGCGGTTCCGGGATCGACCTTGCCATGCCGTGCGAGGTTGGCAGCGACAAACAACAGATCGCCAATTTCGTCCTCCAGCCGAGCATGTACCTCTGGGTCGTCCGGGGTGTTGGCGACGGCCGCAAACTCGACCCGCACTTCTTCGATTTCCTCGTGCAGCTTGGCGATCACCGGCTCGGGGCCCGGCCAATCAAAACCCACTCTGGCCGCGCGCTTCTGCAGCTTGATGGCGCGCTGCCACTCGGGCAGACCGCGGGCGATGCCGGCCAACGCACTGCGATCAGGATCGATTGCCTGACGCTCGCGCTGTTTGTGTGCCTCCCACGCGCGCGTCTGCGCTTCGGCATCGGCAACACTGGCACCTGCAAACACGTGCGGATGCCGACGCAGCATCTTTTCGCAAATCGCTGTCACCACATCATCGAACCCGAACTCACCCTGCTCTTCCGCCATGCGAGCATGAAACACCACTTGCAAAAGCAAGTCGCCGAGCTCGTCTTTCAGTGCATTGAGATCACCACGGTCGATGGCATCGGCCACTTCGTAGGCTTCCTCGATCGTGTAGGGCGCGACCGTCGCGAAAGTTTGCGCCACATCCCAAGGGCAGCCGCCATCGGGGTCGCGCAACCTCGCCATGATCGCCAGCAAGGCGCTGGCGTCGCCGCTTGCCGCCGTCAAAGCCACGTCGACCAAGGCAAGTTCGGATCACCCAGGGCCAAGAAATCGCCGTTGAGCAAGGAGGGCCCTTGATTGCAGCGCAGTGACCGGCCTTGGGTGTCGATCACGCAGCCACCGGCACCTTCGAGCACGCATTGCGCGGCGGCGGTGTCCCATTCACTGGTCGGGCCAAAGCGCGGATAGACGTCGGCCAAGCCTTCGGCAAGTCGACAAAACTTCAACGACGAGCCCAAACCAAGGCGATCATGCGCCCCCAGTTTGTCCAGCAGCGCCTGGGTGCGCGCGTCCAGGTGCGAGCGGCTCGCGGCAACCCGCAAATGTGCCGGTGCCGGACGCGCGCTTTGCAGTGGCGTGTCGCTGCCATCGGCTTGCCGACGATACGCGCCGATGGATCGTCCGCCCCACCACAACTCACCAGTGACGGGAGCCTGCACCACGCCAAACATCGGCGCGCCATCTTCGATCAGGGCGACGTTGACCGTGAACTCGCCATTGCGTTTGACGAACTCGCGGGTGCCATCCAAGGGATCGACCAGCCAGTAACGCGACCAGGATTGCCGCACGCCCCAGTCAATCGTCGCTGATTCTTCCGATAGCACCGGC
>JANNWF010000469.1:0-2492 GCA_031408455.1 Pseudoxanthomonas sp.
ATCGGATCGTTGGGGCCGTAAAAGCCGGCGCTGACAGCTTGGTACATCAGTGGATCGGTATAGAAACTCTCGGGCACTTCCGCACCGCGCGCGCGCCGCACCCGCGCTACGTGCGGCAGATAAGCCGAACCGTCGACGAACTCATAAGCACGCGGCAAGGGCGCGGCGAGTGTCGTGGTGTTCAAGGCAAACACAGGCTCGCCGTTGATGGTCTCAGCTGGACTTGCGTTCAGCACTTCGTAGATACCATTCAGGCGGGGAGCCAAGTTGCTCCAGTCCTCCAGCGCCTGCTGCAGGGTAGCGGCGATACCGCTGGCCTTGACCGCGCGTGACAAGTCGCGGGAAACCACGATCAGCGTGCCGTCACGGCCGCCTTCTTTCAGAGATGCGAGTTTCATAGTGCGACGTCACCAGTCAGAAGCGGAGAGCGTAGGGCGGGTCTTGACCCGCCGTCGAGTGATTGAGGAGATGAGGATTTTTTTGCGCGGCAAGTCGTTGGGTTGCGGCTTGCCTTTATGCCGGGTCAAGACCCGCCTTACGGGCTGCCCGGATCGAAGTTGCGCGTGAGGTCTCGCCAACACTGGGCGTAATCGCGCTGCCGCTCAGGCGATTGCATGGCTTGGGCCGTCGGCCGCAACACCGCGCGCGTCTCGAACATGAAGGCCATCGTGTTGCTGATGAAATCGGGCTTGCTCACGTCCGCGTTAGAGGCCTTCTCGAAAGTCGCTGCGTCGGGTCCATGGCCGCTGAAGCTGTTGTGCAGGGAACCGCCGCCGGGCACAAATCCATGCGCCTTGGCGTCGTAGGCGCCGTGGATCAGCCCCATGTACTCGCTGGCCACATTGCGATGAAACCACGGCGGCCGAAAGGTGTCTTGGGCGACCAAGACGCGCGGCGGAAAGATCACGAAATCCAGATTGCTGGTGCCTGGCGTGTCGCTGGCCGAATGCAAGACTAGGAAGATCGACGGATCAGGATGGTCGTAGCTGATCGAGCCAATCGTATTGAAGCGGCGCAAGTCATATTTGTAGGGCGCGTAATTACCGTGCCAGGCGACCACGTCCAGCGGTGAGTGATTGATCGGCGCGCGCCAGCAGTGGCCTTGGAAGCGCGTGATCAATTCGAACTCGCCGACCTTGTCCTCGAACGCCGCCACTGGGGTCAAATAGTCGCGCGGATTGGCCAAGCCATTGCTGCCAATCGGCCCCAAATCAGGCAATCGCAGCAAGGCGCCAAAATTCTCACACACGTAGCCGCGTGCCTCGCCGTCGAGAAGATGAACCGCAAAGCGCACCCCGCGCGGAATCACCGCGATTTCTTGCGGCTCGACTTCGATATGTCCGAACTCGGTGGCAATGGTGAGACGACCTTGTTGCGGCACGACGAGCATTTCGCCATCGGCGTTGTAGCAGTAGCGGCCCGTCATCGAGGACGTGGCCGCGTAAAGATGGATTGCGATTCCGGTTTGCGCGGCGGGTGAGCCGTTGCCTGCGACGGTGAACAAGCTTTCGATGAAGTCGGTTGGTACTTCGGGCAGGGGCCGCGGATCCCAGCGCAATTGCTCGGGCGTCACGGGTCCGGCTTCGCTCTCACTGATCCAGTTCGGCTGTGGCATCGCCTCGAACGCGCCATGCAATGCGGCGGGGCGGATGCGATACAACCAGCTGCGCCGATTCATGTGCCTCGGGGCGGTAAACGCAGTGCCAGAGAGCTGCTCGGCATAGAGACCGAACGGGGCCTTTTGCGGAGAATTGCGGCCAACAGGCAACGCGCCAGCGATGGCTTCAGAGGCGAACTCGTTGGCGAAGCCGGATTGGTAGTTGAGCATCTGCAAAGTCATAAAAATCACCACAGATCAAAGCCCCTCTCCCTCCGGGAGAGGGGTTGGGGTGAGGGTACGACCCTCGACAGCGTTCAAAATCGCCGCAAGCACTTGCTCGGTTCTCAGCAGCACATCGTGGTTCCAAAATCGCAGCAGCGTCAGCCCTTGCTTGTACAGCGCTGCAGTCCTGACCGCATCAACTCCGGCCTCATGCTGCGACCCATCAAGTTCAACCACCAGCTTGGCCTCGGCACAGTAGAAATCCACCACATAGGGCGGAAACGGATGTTGGCGACGAAACTTCAAACCACAAAGTCGATTCGCCCGAAGGTGAAACCAAAGCTTGGCTTCCGCATCGGTGTGGCTTTTGCGCAGCTCGCGCGACGTTGTTCGCAGATCGCTGGGTAAGGGCGGGTTGATTGTTTGTGGCATTGCGTACCCTCACTCCAACCCCTCTCCCGGAGGGAGAGGGGCTTTATGAGCTGGCCTCTCCGCCGCGCTCGCTTGCGCTACGTCAAAGCACCCCACGCCGCATCTGATCCCGCTCAATGCTTTCAAACAAGGCCTGAAAATTACCCTCGCCAAACCCCTGATTGCCCTTGCGCTGGATGATCTCGAAGAAGATTGGGCCCACCGCGTTGAGGGTAAAAATCTGCAGGAGTTTTTGTTG
>JANNWF010000470.1:0-5234 GCA_031408455.1 Pseudoxanthomonas sp.
GGACCCTGCCCCGCCAGTACCCGCCAACGTTTCCGTCTTAGGTCGGGAATGCGTGGCAAGCTTGGGAGTGCTGACTGCTGACGGTATTACGCGGTTTTCAAGTGTCAGCTGTGGGCGTCAAGGCTGGAGACAGATTGAGTAGAACATTTTGGGCTGGAGCCTTGCTTCAACAAGGCTCCAGCTTTTCAATCTGGTTACAGCTTCGCAAACGACAATCCGCTAGAAGGCTTTCAAATGAAAAGATATAAATTAAAAGGCTTCACGCTTGTGGAATTGGTGACAGTTATTGCGATTTTGGCGCTCTTGCTGGCAATCGCGATTCCTAGTTACAACAGCCAAGTCAGGAAAGCCAGGCGGGCCGAAGCAAAAACTCAGCTGCTTGGCATGGTGCAAGCGTTGGAGCGTTTTAATACGATTAACTCTACCTACGTCGGTTTTGCCTGTAACGAAACAAATACGTTTTACGACTTAACTTGTCCCACGCAGACGGCGACCACATTCACTGTGCTGGCTACTCCCACCGGTGAGCAGCTAGCGGATACGAATTGTTTAAACCTCGGCATAAACCAGCTTGGGGTAAAAACAGTCACTGGTAGCGGAGCCGTTGGAGACTGTTGGTAATTGTTCTACGGTGTTTTTGGCGCGATTTGGCGCACTCTGTTTGTTATTCTGAAGCTTGGGTCGGGAGGGCTTGGTAGAGCAATGTTGGTCGCCACGCCCGATTAGGCGCAGCGCGGGAGCCGCGCCAGCTCTGCTGGCTGCGCCACTCTTGCCCTTCCGCCGTTGTTGATGACGAGCGCCTGCAGCACAACGCCCGCAGGTTCGCAAATTCGAATGGTTATGTTGTTTCCCGTAGATTGCCCGCGTTTTGAAAAGCTGACCTTTGGACGTGAAGCAGAGCTTCGTAATAGAAGATCCGGCGATTCTTCGGTCTCTACGCGTGTAAGCATGTCCGCCCCATCAAAGCGGCCGTCACGGTTATGGTCAACAAAGGCAATCCAGCCGTGTTCCCAGATTCCTCCCGGGTCGCATTGGAGGCCCGCTCGGCTTGGGCAAACCACGGTGGCGCGATTTTCACCGACTGCGTGCGCGCGGGCTTCTTGAATAGTCGCGAGCAGGAGGTTGTGAGCTGACGCGGCGCGTTGGCGGGTGATCATGGCTCCGAAACCGGGCATCAACATTCCAACAACGGCGGCACCAATGGCGAGCGTCGCCATTAACTCGATTAAAGTAAGACCTGCCTCGCTCTTCATCTGTGCACTCCGCGCTGATGGGAGCTACAGATTCACGGTATTTCCTTGCTGAACAAATCAGAGAAATGCGGCTTTTAACGTAGGAAAAATCTGAATTTGCGGCCGGGGACAACCGTCACTGCAGCCGCACGCGCGCATCTCGCAATATCTCCCGCGCCGCATTGCGTCCGGGCAAGCCCGTGACGCCGCCGCCAGGGTGAGTCCCCGATCCACACAGATACAGACCCTTCAGCGCACCGCGGTAGTTGCCCTGACCCAACATCGGGCGCGCGCTGAAGAGCTGATCGGGGCCAAGTGAACCGTGGAAAATGTCGCCACCGATAAGGCCGTACTCGCGCTCCAAATCCAGCGGTGACAGCGCCTTGTAGCCGAGCACACTGCTGGCGAAGTTTGGAGCTGCGGCATTCACCGTCGCGATCATCAACTTGGCGACGGTGTCACGGTGCGCGTCCCAGCCACCATCGACCTCGGGGTGGACGTGTTGGCAGAACATGCTCGCAACGTGCTGTCCTGCGGGCGCCAAGGTGTCGTCCAAGGTCGATGAAATCACCAACTCCACGATTGGCTGTCGGGACCAGCCGGGGTTGTGTTCCTTGCCTTTGGCATCAAAGAAGGCGCGTTCCATGTACGCCAGGCTATGGCCGATCAGGATCCCGCTTTGATGATGGGGTTGCAGCGACTTGCCCGGTGCGGCAGCGAAATCAGGAAGCTCGGACAAGGCAACGTTCATGCGGAAGGTCGCTGAGCCGCAGCGATAGCGCTGCATGCGCTCAGCGGTATCCGAATCAAGGTCGGTATTGGCAATCAGGCGCGTGTACAACAATTTCGGATTGACGTTCGATATCACTCGCGACGCAAACAACTCGCGGCCATCGGCAAGCGCAACACCGACTGCCCTGCCCTCGCGCACCAGCACCCGCTCTACCGCCGCATCGGTGACAAGCTCGACGCCGCGTGCGCGGCACTCCGCCGCCATCGCTTGGGTGATCGCGCCCATGCCACCAATGGCATGGCCCCACACACCCGTTTTGCCGTTGACCTCGCCAAACACGTGATGCAGCAACACGTATGCCGACCCGGGCGTGTAGGGGCTGGCGAAGTTGCCGACTACCGAGTCCCAGCCTAGCGCTGCTTTCAATGGCTCGGATTCAAACCAACCATCAAGCAGGTCACCCGCACTCTTGGCAAACAGATCGAGCAGATCGCGACGGCCGCGCATATCCAGTCGTTTTAGCTGCTTGGCTACTTTGAATGAGCCCAGCCAATCTGCGAGTACAAATCCACTGGACACGTTGGGCGGCGTTTGCAACATCAGTTCTCGCAACACCATCACCACGCGATCGAGCATGGCGTAGTACTTCGGCAGGTTCTCCGCGTCTTTGGGCGAGAGTTTGGCGATGTCCGCCGCACCCGGCGCGCCGCCCAGATGAAATGCGCCGCCATTCGGCAGCGGCAAGAAGTTGGAATATGGGCGCTCGACCACACGCAAGCCATGTGCGTTCAGGTTGAGGTCGCGAATCACCAGCGGATTGAGCAATGAAACGGTATAGCTGGCCGTGGAGTTGCGAAAGCCTGGATAAAACTCCTCGGTGACCGCAGCACCGCCAAGTATCGAGCGCCGCTCCAGCACGGTGACCTTCAACCCCGCCGCAGCAAGGTAGGCCGCGCATACCAAGCCGTTATGGCCGCCGCCAATAATCAGTGCGTCACAAGCCGGTCGCGTGGTCACCTTGGTCTCCAAAAGCGTGTGTATAACTGCATAGGTTAACGCTCTGGACACCAGTAGAGCGGAGCTTGCTCCGCTGCTCTTCGGTCTTGCCTTCGATCTTGCCTTCAATCTGTCCGCAGTGGCAGCCGAGCAAGTTCGCTTGCTGCGCGCGCAGGCCGTCGCTTCGCTCGGTCGGCTCTACAAAATCACGCTCTGACGAGGCGCAGACTCCGCTTTGGAATTCGAGTACGGGTCCATTAGGTGCAGCCGCCTGCATGAACATGCCAACCAAGCGGCGAATGTCGAGGCGTGGCAACCTAACCACATCCTCCGCTGAGCCACTACTCCATGTCACAGTTTCTGGTTGGGCCACTATTGAATTGGGCAAAACGCCTGCGTTTCCCTTGGCTACTGGCGATCACGGCGACTCTATTCGGCGTGACCCTCGTAGTTCCCGATCCAATTCCTTTTGTCGATGAAATCTTGCTGGCATTGGGCACCTTGTTGTTCGCCAGCCTCAAGCAGCGGCGAGCGGACAAGCGCTTGGCGAAGGAAGCAGGGCGCGAGTGAATTTGTTCGACAGCCATTGTCATCTGGACGTCGACGAATTTGCCGTTGATCGCGACGCGGTAGTGGCGCGAGCACGCGCGGCTGGCGTCGCCAAGCAGCTGATACCCGCTATTGATTGCGCCAGTTGGCCAGGCATTCGCGACCTTTGCGCGGCCGAGAGTGGATTGCTGCCTGCCTATGGCTTGCATCCGGTATTCATTGCCAAGCACACGCCGAGTCATCTTGACGCGCTCGGAGACTGGCTCACACAGAACCGGCCGGCGGCCATCGGTGAATGCGGTCTCGATTTTTTCGTCGAGGGCTTGGACGCGGAGGCGCAGCGGCTTTGCTTTCAGCGTCATCTTGAATTGGCCAGCGAGTTCGACCTGCCGCTGGTCATTCACGCGCGCCGATCAGTGGACGAAGTCATCCAGCGCATTCGTCGTATTGGTGGGCTGCGTGGGGTGGTGCACAGTTACTCGGGCAGCATCGAGCAAGCTGAGCAACTCTGGAAATTGGGATTCAGTCTCGGCATCGGTGGGCCAGTCACCTACTCGCGCGCGTTACGGCTGCGCCGTCTCGTCACCAGCATGCCCATCGAGTTTCTGTTGCTTGAAACGGACTCTCCCGACCAACCAGACGCGCAGTGGCGCGGTCAGCGCAACGAGCCACACCGACTCGTGGAGATCGCCCAATGCGTCGCCCAGCTGCGCGGCGTTTCCCTGCAAATGATCGCGGAACAGACGTGGGCCAACGCCAACTGCTTGTTTGCGCATCAGCGCGCTGATTCGCAATTCTAGAAAATTTCCCTTGGTTGCCCAGCAAGGCAAGCGAGAACAGCCGCGCAGGAGCTCCGCCCTCCAACGCAGTGCTACTGCAAACAACCGCGCGAAACCTTACTTGGAGGGCGCTGCTCCTGCGGCGCCGCTCTTGAGCTTGTGCAACGGCGCATCCCTCAGCGCCGGCTAATGATGAATTTTCCGAAGGCAACGCCGAGATCCCAACCGCGACCGGTTCCTGCCAGCGCCAATGACACCTCGCCTTTGGTAACGACTTGGCCCTTGACCGCCTTGACCGCGCCGGCATTGGCTTCAGCGCTGACGTAAGTTCCTAACAACTCGGCGATACCGCCGACGCCAGAGAACTCACCGCGGCCATCATCTATCGTCGATTTGCCTACCGTGAGACCACCACCCTTCGCGCGCAGCCTAACCGCCATGGTTTGGCCGTTGTTGCAGGTGATAGTGCCGCTGCCCTTGGCGGTTTTGTAGAAGATCGACCAACTCGACAAAGTAAACCGCATCTCGCAGTCGACACCGCTGGCGGCTGATGCCGGCATCGGTGACAGTGCCAGAGCGATCAACACGGCACCAACCCACGTTGAAAAGGCACGCATAACCATCTCCGTTCGCGACGAGGACCTCAGTTTCGCATTTGCAGGCAGCAGTCGTCGGTCAGGCGTCGGATACCTCTGCTTGCTCGTTAACTGCTCGGCGCTGCTTTGGGGACGCGCTTGACGGCTTTCTTGACGGCCTTGCTGGCCGGTTGTTTGGCTTTAGCTTGCGCCGACTCGCCCTTTACTGGCGCCTTAGTTGCAGGCTTTTGTTTGGCTCGTGTTGCTGCAACCGGCACTTCTGAGTCCGCCTTGCTTGATGGCTTTTTCGCTTGCCGCGCTGCGTTGGTCTCACTCCCCGACTCTGCCTCGACCTGCAGGTCGGCCGAAA
>JANNWF010000471.1:0-5114 GCA_031408455.1 Pseudoxanthomonas sp.
ATTCCGGCGCACGCCGGAATCCACTTTCTGGCAACCGCGTGTCGATTGCAGAAGCGCCTTCTTGCGGCCTTCGCAAGGGTGACGAACTGGTGCAAAGTGCCGTTGTAGACTGAGAGCACTTCTACGCGTCGGGACCACTCATGCGCTTGCTCGCTGTCGCGCTGCTGCTTGCTTCGTTCGCCGTCAAGGCTGCCCCTGAAGTCTCTGCCACCGAGGCCCTGAACACCTTGTTCGCCAGCGAATGGGAGCGTGGCCTGCAACGCGATCCGCTGGGCGCGACCTATCTGGGTGACAACCGCTTCAACCAGCGCTTGCCGGATGTGAGCGCGGCGGCCATCGAAGCCGACTATTCCGCCACCCGTGATGCGTTGAAGGCACTCAAAGCGATCGACCGCAGTGCGGTCAAGGCCAGCGATCAGCTCAACTACGACGTGTTCGCCTGGCAGCTCGAGCAATCGATCGCCGAGCAAGCGTTTCATCCCGAGCGCACGCCGATCAGTCAGCGCGGGGGTATCCAGACCTTTGATGAAGTGCTTGAACTGCTGCGCTTTGACAGCGCGCAGCACTATCAAGACTGGATCGCGCGCATGCGCGGGTTTGGCGACTACATGGATCAGACCATTGCCTTGATGCAATCCGGCATCGAGTCCGGTCACGTGCCGCCCAAAGTGGTGATGCAGCGGGTCGGTGCACAGATCGAGGGCCAACTGGCAAAAAGCGCCGAAGAAAGCCGCTTCTGGAAGCCCTTCGCCAAGTTTCCAGCGTCGGTCACGCTCGAGCAGCAAGCCGAACTGAGCGCCGCTGGTCGTGCCGCGATCACTGAGGTGGTGCTGCCCGCCTATCAGCGCTTCCACACATTTTTCACCAAGACCTACTTGCCCGCCTGCCGGGAAAATGTCGCCGCCAGCTCGTTGCCGGACGGCAAGGCGCTGTACGCGCAACGTGCCGGTTTCTACACCACGACATCGCTCAGTCCGGACGAGATTCATGACATTGGTCTGAAAGAAGTCGCTCGCATCCGCGCGGAAATGGAAAAGGTGCGCGAGGAAGTGAAGTTTGCTGGCGATCTGCCGGCCTTCTTCACCCACCTGCGCAGCGATCCAAAGTTCTTTCAACCTACGCCAGCGGCACTGTTGACCGCCTACCGGGATGTCTCCAAACGCATCGATCCCGAACTGATCAAAGTCTTCAATGTGAACACGATGCCGCGCATGCCCTACGGCGTGCGTCCGATTCCCGCCGCCAGCGCGCCGGACACCACGACGGCGTATTACCAAGGCGGCGCGCTCGACGGCTCCCGACCGGGCTATTACTACGTCAATCTGTACAAGCCGGAGACTCGTCCGACTTGGGAAATGATGGCGTTGTCGCTGCACGAAGCGGTGCCCGGCCATCACTACCAATTCGCTTCGGCACTGGAGTTGCCCGAGCAACCAATGTTCCGCAAGGTGGCCTACGTCGTTGCCTACGGCGAAGGCTGGGCGCTGTATTCCGAGCGCCTTGGCTATGAAATGGGACTGTATGACGATCCCTATGATCGTTTCGGCCAGCTCACGTACGACATGTGGCGAGCGGTTCGTCTCGTCGTCGATACCGGCCTGCACAGCAAGGGCTGGGGCCGCCAGCAAGCCATTGACTACTTCATGGCCAATGCCGCCAAGACCGAGCAGGACGTGGTCAACGAAGTCGACCGCTACATCGTTTGGCCGGGCCAAGCGCTCGCCTACAAGATCGGCCAGCTGAAAATATCCGAGCTGCGTGAACGCGCTTCGAAGGCATTGGGAGATCGCTTCAACTTGAAGGACTTCCACGATGTGGTGCTGGGAACGGGGTCGGTACCGTTAAGCGTGTTGGAGAAGCAGGTGGATGGGTGGGTCAAGCAGGAGCAGGAGCGGGACTAGGGGCTGGAGACTGGGGGCTGGGGTGTCTTTCTGGGGACTGGAGCCGGAACTCGAAACTCTGCTCGCGCTTGCCAGCAGCTTGCTCGCCCCCTATCATCGGCGGTCCCCTGCGCCCGTTGGCAGGGGCTCTTGCCTCACCGCATCCGCACTATGCGTTTGTCGGGAGGCTGCCAGGCGGCGTTGTCGCCCGACATCCACAAGGACAATCCATGCGTCACTATGAAATTGTGTTTCTGGTCCACCCTGACCAGAGCGAGCAGGTGCCTGCCATGATCGAGCGCTACAAGTCGCTGGTCGAAGGCGACAAGGGCGTGATCCACCGGTTGGAAGATTGGGGCCGGCGGCAGTTGGCGTTCCCGATCCAGAACTTGGTGAAGGCG
The DNA here is from genome assembly GCA_031408455.1 of Pseudoxanthomonas sp. Classification (GTDB taxonomy): domain Bacteria; phylum Pseudomonadota; class Gammaproteobacteria; order Xanthomonadales; family Xanthomonadaceae; genus JANNWF01. The sequence goes on from JANNWF010000471.1 coordinate 2,282, forward strand.
CACTACGTGATGATGAACATCGAATGCAGTCAGGTCGTGTTGGATGAGCTGGTTTCCGGCTTCCGTTTCAACGATGCCGTGTTGCGCCACTTGGTCATTGTCCGCGATGAAGCGGTGACCGAGCAAAGCATCATCATGAAGACCAAGGATGAGAAGCCCGAGCGTCGCCGCCGTGACGAAGATTCCAACGAATCCGTCGTCGACGAAGCGGCTTGATTGTTTCGGCTTGATCCCATCTGACCAGGAATCGCACCCATGTCCAAATTTTTTCGCCGCCGCAAGTTTTGCAAATTTACCGCTGAAGGCACCGTCGAGGTCGACTACAAAGACCTCGTGACCTTGCGTCAGTACATCACCGAGACCGGCAAGATCGTGCCGTCGCGCATCACCGGCACCAAGGCGCGCTACCAGCGTCAGCTGGCAACCGCAGTCAAGCGCGCGCGCTTCCTGTCATTGCTGCCGTACTGCGACAGCCACTGATTGATCCGTAGGGCGGGCCTCGGCCCGCCGTTTTCGATTGCCACCGGTTTCGCTCACGCGGAGCGGTGTTGGTCGAGATCAGTGTTGAACAGGACGGCGGGTCAAGACCCGCCCTACAAAATTTCGGCGGACCGAAGCCCGCATCCAACCCCCAGTCCGTTCGGACAGCCATCGCGTTGCGGGCCCAAAGTGCCTGCTAACGAATACGGAGAGATATCGTGGAATTGATTCTTCTGCAAAAAGTAACCAACCTCGGCAACTTGGGTGACAAGGTCAAGGTGAAGCCGGGTTACGGCCGCAACTTCTTGGTCCCGCAGGGCAAGGCCGTGCGAGCCACTGCGACCAACATCGCTGAATTCCAACAGCGCCGCGCAGACTATGAAAAGAAAGCCGCCGAGTCGCTGGGTGGTGCCGAAGGCCGTCGCGCCAAGCTCGAAGGCCAGGCCGTCACCATCGCCGCCAACGCGTCGACCGAAGGCAAGCTGTACGGTTCAGTGGGTCCGCGCGACATCGCCGAGGCGTTCACAGCCGCTGGCTTTGAATTGAACAAATCGGAAGTGGTGATGGGCGAAGGCCCGCTGCGCCGCACCGGCGAGTTCGACGTGCTGGTTCACCTGCACGCGGACATCGAGACCACGGTCAAAGTCACCATCGTCCCGGAAGCCTGATCTCGGCAGCCCAGATCAGGTAAGCGCAGGCGCCCAGCACCCGCGATTGATCGTCACGCTGGGGTTGGGGCAGCAGTCAACCCAGACGGGCACCTTAGGGTGCCCGTTTTTGTTGGCGGCAGTGACCTAAGGGTTGCAACAGTTTCAGCCGTTGTTTTGCTTTGCGTCGCGACCGCTGAGACGCAAGGCAGGTATTGAAGCGGCAACGCAAACCTCGCGTTGTACGCCCCTTGTCCCCAGCTTATCCACAGACATGTGCATGTTGTTGGTTAGCGCTGCTCCGTATGATGTTGACCTCGCACGTGGCGTTGAACTGCCGCGCACGCCTGCGAGTCTCCGGTTGCTTCCAAGTGAAGCACTTCTGCCCGTTTTGCCCGCTCGGACTGCCTGATGGCCGCTGTTTTTCCCGCTCCTCGCCGCACTGAGCGCAGCGATTCGCTGCGCATTCCGCCGCATTCCATTGATGCGGAACAAGCGGTATTGGGTGGGCTGATGCTGTCACGCGAAGCCTGGGACAAAGTGGCCGACAAGCTGCGCGAGGAAGACTTTTATCGGCGCGATCATCAGCTGATTTTTCGCGCCATCGGCACCCTGAGCGAGAAAAGCCAGCCCAGCGATGCGGTCACCTTGGGCGAGTGGTTTGAAGCGCAAGGCTTGAGCGAACAGGTCGGCGGTGCCGGCTACGTGATTGAGCTGGCGAGCACCACGCCGAGCGCGGCCAATATCGTTGCCTATGCCGATATCGTGCGTGAGAAGTCGATCCTGCGGCAGCTTATTGACGTCGGTACGCAGATCGCCAATGACGGCTTTCAACCGGAAGGGCGAGCCAGCCGCGACGTGCTCGAATCCGCCGAACAGGCCGTGTTTCGCATTGCGGAAGCAGGCATGCGCGGTCGCAAGGGTTTTGTCGGCATGAAGGCGGCGCTGCGCGACACTTTTCGCATCTTGCAAGAACGCTACGACGCCAAAGGCGTGGTCACCGGATTGGAGACCGGCTTCACCGAGTTCGATGAGCGAACCGCCGGCTTGCAGCCGTCCGATCTCATCATTCTTGCGGCGCGTCCGGCGATGGGCAAGACCGCGCTGGCGCTCAACATCGCTCAGTTTTCGGCGATCAAGACCAAGAAAGCGGTGGCTGTGTTTTCGATGGAGATGTCGTCATCGCAATTGGCCTTTCGCTTGATTTCGTCGTTGGGGCGAATCAACCAGCAACGCCTACGCACCGGCCAGTTGGAAGACGAGGATTGGAGCCGCGTTAGCAGTTCCATCAGTCTGTTGAACGAAGCGAAGATCTTCATCGACGACACGCCGGCGCTGTCGCCGACCGAGTTACGCTCGCGGGCACGGCGGTTGGCGCGTGAACACGATTTGGGCTTGATCGTGATCGACTATTTGCAGCTGATGCAGGTGCCGGGCAGCAAAGAAAATCGGGCTACCGAAATCTCCGAGATTTCGCGCTCGTTGAAGGCGTTGGCGAAAGAACTCAATGTGCCGGTCATTGCGCTGTCGCAGCTCAATCGCTCGCTGGAATCGCGCACCGACAAGCGCCCGGTGATGGCCGACCTGCGCGAGTCTGGTGCTATCGAGCAAGACGCGGATTTGATCGTGTTCATTTATCGCGATGAGTACTACCACCCGGACTCCCAAGACAAGGGTTTGGCCGAAATCATCATCGGCAAGCACCG
>JANNWF010000472.1:0-5746 GCA_031408455.1 Pseudoxanthomonas sp.
TGACGGGATTCAAGGTCAAGAGCCGGAGCAACAGCCACAGCAACAGCAACAGCCGCCAATTTTCAGGCTGCACGCACTGGCTTTTGCTCTAGACCTTGGGTCCCCTTTGTGGCGGCGGCGGTTGGGAGATCAGGCCCGGAACGGGGTGCGCGCATGGACGCGCGTGCGTTTTTGCCAGCACATGGATGTGCTGTCAAAAACCCCTCCCAATCGCCGCGGACTCGCGGCTTCATCGCGAGCGCCACATCGGGGTCGCCTTTCTTTTGGTTACTTTTCTTTGGCGAAGCAAAGAAAAGTGACTCGGCCACCGCTTAGGTGGACGAAACCGTGCGGAAAGCCAACTCACGGCGAGGGAAGCGACAAAAGCTGGATTCCGGCTTTCGACAGAAAGACGAATGAGCGGGACTTGAGGCAACCGCCAATGCGTTCGAACACGCACAGTCCACCACTACTCCCTCTCACTCCCAAACCCACTCACTTCTCCATCCCCATCCACTTCCACCTGCATGGTGATCGGCCGGCAGCACACCGGGCAGTCCTCGACGTAGTCGGTGGTGCCGGCGTCAGCGTCGATCAGCACTTCGAAGCGTTCGCCACACCATGGGCAGCGGGTTTTGCGGCTTGCCAGCATGTTCGATCCAATTCGAGACGTGAGGTGCGTATCAGGCCATGAACAGGGCGATGACGTCGTTGAGAAAGCGTTGACCCAGCGCGGTCGGCCGCCAGTGATTCGTCTGGGTTTGCTCCAGCCAACCATTGCCACGTGCCGTGTCCAAGTGGGCAGCGATGGCCGCGCTTGCGAGCCCGGTGCGTGCTTCGAAATCGAGCAGTGAGAAGCCCTGATTCAGCCGCAGCGCGTTCAGCATGAACTCGAATGGGCGTTGCTCTGCCGCGATCCACTCGTCGCCACCAATGCCAGCGGGTGTGCCGGCTGCGTCCATGAACGCTTGCGGGTGCTTGGGCTTGAAGCGGCGCAGGATGCCTTCGTTGGCAGGCAAAGTCAGTTTGCCGTGGGCGCCAGCACCGATGCCCAGATAGTCGCCGAAGCGCCAGTAGTTGATGTTGTGGGCACATTGGCGGCCGGCTTGCGCATAGGCCGACACTTCGTACTGCGCGTAACCGCCCGCCGCCAGCGCCGCCTGACAGGCTTCTTGCATGTCCCAGGCGCTGTCGTCCTCGGGCAAGCCAGCGGGTAGTCGTGCGTGAAATAAGGTGTTGGGTTCCAGCGTCAGCTGATAGTGGCTGAGATGGGTCGGCCCCAGCGCGATGGCTTGTGCAACATCATCCAATGCCATGGCCATGTTTTGCTGTGGCAAGGCATACATCAAATCAATATTGAAATTGTCGATGCCGGCCGCGCGTGCCAGATCGATGGCAGCAATCGCCTGCGCGCTGTCGTGAATCCGTCCCAGCCTTGCCAGACAGCCATCATCAAAGCTCTGCACGCCAAAGCTGATGCGGTTGATGCCGGCGCTGCGATAGCCCTCGAAACGATCATGTTCGACCGTGCCGGGGTTGGTTTCCAGGGTCACTTCCAAGCCCGGCCGCAATGGCAGTCGCGCTGATACGCCATCCAGAATCGCGCCGATATGCGCGGCGTCAAATAGCGACGGGGTGCCGCCGCCAAAAAAAATCGACGTCACCGGCCGACCCCAGACCAGCGGCAGGTCCTGCTCCAGATCGGCAAACAATGCCGCGACGTACGCGGCTTGTGGCAACGCGGCCTTCAGCCCGTGCGAGTTGAAGTCGCAGTAGGGGCATTTCTTCACGCACCAGGGAATGTGGATGTAGAGGGCGAGCGGGGGCAGGCTGAGCATGGCGGCATTGTAGGGCTGACGTTACAGGGCGGGCGCGGAACTTCACCGTTGCCCTGAAGTCTGCTTGCCCGCATGCACAAATCTCACTTCGACCACTTTGACCCCAATACCACTTTCTTAAGGGTCGTCATCCCCGCGAAGGCAGGGATCCAGTGGGTCTGGAAGGACAATCGGTTCGCCAAGTCTCTGGATTCCCGCCTTTGCGGGAATGACGATTCGTGTTGACGAGGCCTAAGGAAGTGCGATTGCTCTTTGACCCCTACTCGGCGCAATTGCATCTGCTTTGGCGAAATCGGATCAACGATTGGCGAACGCGGCCGAGCGAAGCAGGGTTTGTGGCATTGGCGTGGTCGGCCACGATTGCACTCATGACGTGGCTGGCGCTGGCGCAGCTGCAACGGCTAGCGGTCGTGCTGGAATGGCTGCGCGAAGATCACGCTTGGGCAACCGCCGCGACATTCGGGCTTGCGGTGCTGGTCGACCAGCAACAGGCGCGGCGTCGTCAACGGCAAATCATTGCCCGCGACTGGCTGAGTGCACAGCCGATAAATCCGGCGGTTCGGCGCCGCCGTCGATTACGCCTGCTATTGCGCTTGCTCGCCTTTGCGGCTTTGGCGTCGCCGTTGCTTCTGCTTGCTGATGCATCCCCGAGGCAGGCGCTGGTGTTGGCCGTGTGCGCCGTCACGGCGGCGGTTTTTGGCAACCTCTTGGGAGACATTGATCGCGCGCCACGTCGACATTCGCGGCCACGCGAGACTGCTTTCCAAACCGGCAATCCGCGCGGCAGCGTATTCAATTGGCAATGCATCGAGGCCGGTGCCAGCGTGGCTCCACGCCACTTGGCCCCGCTGTTGCTGGTGGTTTTGTTGGTCCCACGGGGTCCATTGCTGATGGCGCTGGTCGCCCTGACCTTGCTGCTGATCGCGACCGGAATCAGCGCGTGGCGGCGCGCGGTGCTGGTGATCGTGCAGGCGGATCGCTGGCTGCTGGCCGAGCCGGTACCCGCCCGTGTTTGGCTGCTGCAAAGCCTGCGCCTGCCACTGCTGTTGTTGTTGGTCGGCACACTCGCCCTAGTGACGATGGCATGGATCATCGCTGGCGACGTGCTGGCTGTGGCGGTTGCGGTGGGCATGCCGGCACTGGGCATGCTCTATCTGGCGGTGGTCACCAGCGGGCGAAAACAGCCGCGACGATTGTCGTTGCGCTTCGCCGTCCATGTCGCCCTGTTAGCCGCTTGCGCGCAGGCATTTCCGCCGCTGGCGCTGCTGGTTTGGGGCTCCCAGTGGATAGTCCTATTTCGTCGGAGCTTGCGCCCGTGAGTCTTGCCTTGCAGGTCACTGATTTACACGTCGCTTATGGCAGCCACGCCGTCCTGCGAGGCGTCAGCCTGCAGCTTCGCGGCGGCGAGCTTGCTGGATTGATCGGCCCCAACGGCTCCGGCAAAAGCACGCTCATCCGCGCCATCGCCGGCATTCAACCAGTGACGCGCGGCGAAGTCATGATCGCCGCTGAGAACCTTCGCGATGCTCCCTTGCAGGCCCGCAAGCAGCTTGGATTTGCGATCGACCCTGAGCGGCTGCCGCGCTTGTTGACCGGTCGCCAATGCATCGAGCTGCTGCATGACTTGCGCGGCGAGCAAGCGAGCCTCGAACGCAGCTGGCAACTGGCCGAGCAACTACGCCTGACGCCGTGGCTGGCGGCACCCGTGCACACCTACTCGCTAGGTACGCGGCAAAAGCTCGCCATCGTGCAAGCGCTAATTGGCGAGCCCGCGCTAATCGTCCTGGATGAGGTGTTGAACGGATTGGATCCACTCGCTGCCTTCGCCCTGAAAGGCGAACTCCGCGCCCGCGCCAAAGCCGGCGCTGCCGTATTGCTCGCAACGCATGGCCTCGACGTCGCCGAGCGGCTGCTGGATCGTGCCCTGCTGTTACTGGATGGGCGCATCGCCGAAGATTGGAATGCCGACGCATTAGCCACTTTTCGGGCCGATCCGAATGGCGGGCTGGAGCATGCCGTGGCGATGCGCTTGAGGTGAAGGGCACCGCCCGCACTGCAGTACTGAAACTCAAGGTCGACCCGATGAATGAGAGTCAAACTGAACCGCCCCGGCACTTGTGGAGGCTGTTTGGCCTGAGTCACGCGGCAGCTGGGCGCTAGCATGCTGGACGCAAGCCAGCGGTTGATCCACGCAGCTTCAGGCCTTGGGCACCCGATACAGCGCGCAGAGCTTGTTTCCGGCGGGGTCGCGCAGGTAGGCGAGGTAGAGCTGGCCGAACGCGTTTCCGCGGATGCCCGGCGGGTCTTCGATGGCGGTGCCGCCGGCGGCGACGCCCGCTTGGTGCCAGGCATCGACCATCGCCGGGCTGTCACACTGGAAGCCGATGGTCATGCCGTTTCCGCAGCTGGCGGGTTGGCCATTGATCGGCTTGGTCAGCATGAACACCGCGCCCTTGTGCAGCCAGCTGGTGCGGCCTTTTGCATCGGTGACGCCAGATCGCCCGCCGAGGGCAGCAAGCAGGGCGTCGTAGAAGTGACGGGAGAGCTCCAAATCGTCGGCGCCCACCATGACATGACTGAACATGCGGAACGGTCTCCTGGTTGATGGCCGAGGGAGCCATTCCTTCGGCGCTGCGGAAGTGTATCGCTCGCCCTGTCGCAACGCTGTTATCCGGTAGTGATCTTGGATGTTGATGTTCATGCCATCGTTCCTCGTCGCAGCGGGCGCGCCGCGCCTGGGTATCGGTTCTGAGTCGTGCTCGGCGTGTCGGCCAGTTCCCGCAGGCTCACAAAGGTTGGAACCGTCGGGGTCGGCGGGTCGCCTCCCTGCGCCTGCGCCAGACGGCGGCGCTGCGCTAGACTCGCACCCTGTTTCGCGCGAGCTCAAGACCGCCCGATCGAAGGCGGCCATGCGGCGCAACTACCTAGGGGGAAGCCATGAACCGCACGCCGCTGACGTCAGAATCCGACATCGATCCGTTGGAAACGCAAGAGTGGATCGACGCGCTGAATGCGGTGATCCAGACCGACGGTCCCGAACGCGCGCATCAGCTGTTGCAGCGCATGGTCGAGGTCACCCGCCGCGCTGGTGCGCATCTGCCGTTTTCGCCGACCACCGATTACATCAACACGATTCCGGCGCATCTTGAGGCCAAGCCTTCGGGCGACCCCGGTCTGGAGTGGCGGATTCGCACCCTGGTGCGTTGGAACGCGATGGCGATGGTGGTCCGGGCCAATCGCAAGCCGGGCGATCTGGGCGGCCACATCGCCAGCTTTGCCAGTTCGGCAACGCTTTATGACGTCGGCTTTAACCACGTTTGGCGTGCACCGTCGGAGAGCCATCCGGGCGACCTGTTGTACATCCAAGGCCACTCATCGCCAGGGGTGTATGCGCGGGCGTTTCTTGAGGGTCGCCTGAGCACCGATCAGCTCGACCACTTCCGCATGGAAGTGGATGGCCGCGGCATCAGCTCGTATCCGCATCCGTGGTTGATGCCGGATTTTTGGCAGACGCCGACGGTGTCGATGGGGCTGGGCCCGATCAGCGCGATTTATCAGGCGCGGTTCTGTAAATATCTCGAAGGCCGCGGCCTGATGCCGAAGTCGGATCGCAAGATCTGGTGTTTCTTGGGCGATGGCGAAACCGACGAGCCGGAGAGCTTGGGCGCGATCTCGCTGGCCGGTCGCGAGGGCTTGGACAATCTGATCTTCGTCATCAACTGCAATCTGCAACGGTTGGACGGCCCGGTGCGCGGCAACGGCAAAATCATCCAAGAGCTGGAGGGTTCGTTCCGCGGCGCCGAATGGAATGTGCTGAAAGTGGTCTGGGGCGGCTACTGGGATCCGCTTTTGGCGCGCGACAAGGATGGCGTGCTGCGCAAGCTGATGATGGAAACCGTCGACGGCGAGTACCAGAACTGCAAAGCCTT
>JANNWF010000473.1:0-7156 GCA_031408455.1 Pseudoxanthomonas sp.
CTTGCCACTCGCACAACGGCGGGCCAAGGCCCGCCCTACGCGCTCCTACAGGTCGGCGGCGATCATCCAGATTCCCGAAACCATCAAGGCACCGGAAAGCATGGCCCAGGCGAGGTTGCGGCGTTGGCTTCTTGGCATGCCCGAGAAGCTTTCTCGAATGGACCAGACCAGCACGAACAGCAGCAACAGTATCGCGATCGATCGGTGCATGGCTGTCTCCTGTTGGTAGGCGCCGGGCGGGCGGGATGGTTCGGCGGAACTGGCGGCGACCGCTGGTCGTCACATGAGGATGGACTGGCGGCGTCGGTGTGACCGCAATTTCTTGAGTCTTGAAAAGCAAACGAGCACGTCCGGCCATGCGTTAGAAAAAGCAGCGGAGCAAGCTCCGCTCTACAACAGCGGCGTTGTCGGGTGGCAAGGAGCTTTTGTAGAGCGGAGCTCGCTCCGCTGCTCCTCGTCGGCAGGCAAGGCCCGAATTGATCCAGCCGAAAGAAAGCGCGAAATCCCATCACCGAAGGTTGCCCAACCTCAAAACTCCCAACTGACACCCAAACTCCATTGCGGCTCCGAATAGTCCAGCAACAGCACTCCGCTGGGCGGCTGCGAGACGATATGGACAATGGGATCGTCCAGCAGATTGCGCCAAGTCGCCGACAGCCGCAGGCCGCGCAATGCGGTCGGTGTGAACTCCAAGCCCAGATTGACCGAGTCATAGCCAGGATGAAACCCCTCTTGGCCGCGATCCGCGCGACGCCCAACGTGATTCCAGTGCAGACCTGCTGACCACTGCTCATTCAGGGTGGCGAGCAGTGCAAGATTGCCCAAAGATTCGGGTTGGGAAAGGCTGGGTCCACCATTCTGTGGCGGTTGACCAGGCATCATGACGACGACGCGGTCGTCACTCGCATTGGCGGTGGACCACGTCGCGGCTGCCTTGAACATCGGGTTGAAACGATGCGTCAACTCGGCCTCCACGCCGCGGCTGCGAATTTCAAGGCCACGACCGAACGTCGGCGTGCCACGCGGAAAAATCATGTCGCTCACTTCCGCAATGAAGCCCGTCAGGCGAAACACGCTATCGGTGGCGCGAAAAATGTAGGCCAGCTCACGCGTTGCCACCCGCTCAAACGGGGTCGAGGTCGGCGGCGGGCCGCCGTCGTAGAGTTCGACATAGGTCGGCGAGCGAAAGCCCTCGGCGTATTGCGCCTTCAGCAAATGGCGCTCACCGACTTTCCACAACAGCGCCACGCGCGGCGTCCACGCGTTGTCGATGTCTTCAACGTCGTCGTAGCGCAAGCCGCCGGTGAGTTGCAGACGGTCACTGACATCGAATTGATCCTGCAGGGTCAATGCGGTGGTCTGGCGAGATTCGCTGATGCGTGGCCGCTCGCGATTTTGTGGCAGGAAGGCATCGTCGATCCGCTGGTCGGCCACTTGCAGCTGCGCCAGCAACAAGTGCGCGCCAAAACGCTGCACGGACTCAAAGCCCGCTTCCCAGCGCGTGCCGTCAAAGCCGGCCACACCGCGATCAAAGTAGCTGCCGTTGTATTGCAGCCAAAACGCGCGGTGTTGCTCGGCGTCGCGTTGCCATTGGTAGCGCGCCTGCACTACCCGATTGGTCTCGTCCTGTTGCCTAGGCGTGAGTGCGTCAGGCGGCGGTGGCGGTTGCCCTGGGCGGCCGGTGGCGCGCGCAAACCCATCGGATTCGCGCTCGATACCCGCCGCCTTCAGGCTGAACGCGCCGGCGGTGATGCCCAGACTCAGGTACTGCCGCGACTCATCGTTGGGAAACGAAAATGGAGCGTCGTAGCGATCACTTGACCACGTCGACAGGCTGCCATCGAGTTGCACCGGCGCGTCATCCGCACCCGCACTAAACGCCCACACACCGCTGCGCCGTGTGCCCGAGCCGACCGTGGCTGCCAGCGAATTGACATCGCGGCGAGTGACGATGTTGACCAGCCCCATGAAGGCGAAGTCGCCGTGGATGCCCGAGCCGGGCCCGCGGATCACCTCGATCCGTTCGACTTGCTCGATCGGCATCAACAAGATCACGCTGTTTTGAAACGCGGTTTCGCGCGAAATCGGCAGCGAATCCACCAATACTTTGACGTTGCCGCCGTTGAAAAAGAAATCGATGCTGCGCGCACGAATCGTGGCTGAGCCGAAGGGGTCACGATTGACTTCCAAACCGGGAATCTGCGCGATTGCATCCAGCACGCTGCGCGCACCCAACAGGCGCGCCTCATCGGCGTGCAGCACGCTGATGATGCCCGGCACATAGTCAGCATTTTGTTTGTTGCGTGTGGCGAGCTCAGTCTCGTCGGCAAGCAAGTCGAGCAACTCCGCCAAGTCCTCATCTTCAGCCGCTGGGGCCTGCGCCCAGCCCACCAGCAACGCCGCCGCTATGCTCAGGCGGCAGGCACGCAACGGGCGACGAATCGTCGTCATGATGGTTCTCCTTGGCAATACACATCGACCGGCAGCGCTTGGTCGAGTCGGTGGTAACGAGCCCGCGCGCGACCGCCGCGCTTGGCTTGGTAAAGCAAGCCATCCACCTGCTCCATCACGGTGGCGCTCGCGAGGCTAGGATGAGGTCGGACATCGAACGCGCCCAGACTGATGCTGACCATGTTGCCGGCGCTCGATTTGGCGTGCGGCAAACGCAGGTTGCGTACCGCGGTCAGCAGCCGAAAGATCGCCGCGGTACCGTTGTCGCTGGCGGTCAGAATGGCGAATTCCTCACCTCCGTAACGCGCCACCAGATCGTCCGCGCGGGCCAAAGACTTGTGCAGCGCTCTGGCGATCTGCCTCAGGCATTCATCGCCGGCGCCGTGGCCATAGTGATCGTTGTACTGCTTGAAGTGATCGACATCGGCAAGCATCAAGGTCAGGCCGCTGCCAGCACGCTGGGCGAGCCGCCAACGCAGTTCGAGTTGCTCATCAAAGCGACGGCGGTTGGCGATGCCGGTGAGGCCATCCAAGGCAACCAACGAAGCCAAGCGGTCGCGCTGCTGTTTCAGTTCGACGTGGGTGCGCACCCGCGCCCGCACGATGGCTGGACTGATGGGTTTGGTGATGTAGTCGACCGCGCCGGCCGCCAAGCCGGCTTCCTCCTCCGCCAACTCACTCATCGCGGTGACGATGATGACCGGAATCTCGCGGCAAATCGGGTCTTCTTTCAGCGCCGCCAATACCGCGTAGCCATCGATGGTTGGCATTTGCAGGTCCAGCAAGATCAAGTCGACCGCGAACTCGGTGGCCAACCGCAAGGTGTCTTCGCCACGCGTCGTGCAGCGCACATCGAACTGCGCGGACAAGGCTTCGGCCAAGACACGCACGTTGATCGGCTCGTCGTCGACCACCAACACCCTCGGCAAACCAGACTCGCTGAGCGGCGAGCTCACGTCGGTGTGCTGCATGTGGACGCTGCCTCCTCAAGCACGGCTCTCAGCGCTGCCAATGGTGCCCGCGCGGCGGCGAAATCGAGTTGATCGAGCGCGCCGCGCAACTGTTGTAGCGAGGGCCAGTCGGCCACTTCGGGCGGCACAGCGTCAAGCAATTTGAGGGCATCAAACCGCTGCTCTTGCACTGCTTGTGTAAGCGCGTCGAGAAATGCGCTCGACCGCCAACCGAACAGGGCGGGATGCACCGCGAGGTTGGCTGCGGGCAGTGGAAAGGCTAGCAACTGATCGAGCGCCGTCTGCATGGCCACCAATGCAGGCTGGGTAGGCAGGCTGTGATCCAAGGCTTGCTCAAGCAGCTCGGCTGCATCGGCAAGCGCGGTTGCGCCAAGCGTCGCCGCCGCACCCTTGATCGCATGCGCGCGCTCAGCCGCCGCGCGCACTTCACCGCGCGCGCAGGCCTCAGTCAAGTCGCCAGCGGCGTGTTGATAGCGACGCCGAAACTCGTCCAGCAAGCGCCATAACAAGGCCTGCTTGCCATTGAGGCGGGCCAGTGCAGCAGCAACATCCAGCCCCGGCCAGACGGGCAGTGTCGCCTTGCCAATGACCGTCGGCAGCGAAACGCGAATTGGCTCGACTGCAGCGACTCGCAACCAACGCGCCAACACGCGCCAGAGGTCGCGCTCCTCGATTGGCTTGCTCAAGTAATCATCCATGCCAGCTGCGAGAAAGCGCTCGCGATCCGCGGCCATGGCATGCGCAGTCAAGGCGATCACTGGAAGGCTGGCCAGCGCTGGGTCGAGCTTGATCCGACGGGTGGTTTCGATGCCATCCATCTCCGGCATTTGCACGTCCATCAACACCAGATCCACGCTTTGCTCACGCAGACTTTGTAAGGTGGCCAGCCCGGTGTCTGCAAACACGACGGTCAGTCCGAAGCCCGCCAATAACTCACCGGCAACCTGCTGATTGATCGGATTGTCTTCCGCCAACAAGACCCGTTGCCCGCTCGCAAATCGACTGGGCAAGTTCGGCTCGGGTTGCGTCCGATCCTTGTTTGGCAAGCGATGCCGACTGATCGCCTGCATGGCGGCATCGAAGAGCGCCGACGGGCTGACCGGCTTGTGCAAGAACACGTCGATGCCGGCGCGCTCGGCCTCGGCAGCCAGCTGCTCATCGCCATGCGCGGTGACCATCACGCAGGCAGGACAGCGTGTATCGAGACGCAAAGCACGCACCGCTTCGATGCCATTCATGCCGGGCAAACGCCACTCGATCACCAACAAATCAAAGTCGCGCTCGCCCTGCCCACACATCGCCAAAGCTTGCTCGGCCGATGCCGCCAAGCGAACCTCAAAGCGCAACGACTCCAGCATGCTGCCGAACACTTCGCGCGCGGTGACGTTGTCGTCGACCACCAAAGCGCGCAATCCGCTGGACCAAGTCGACGTGCGCGGCGCCGTCAGGCTAGGCGCTATGGCCGCCTCAAAACTGGCAGTGAACCAGAACGTGCTGCCCACGCCGGGCGTGCTCTCTGCGCCCATCTCGCCGCCCATCAACTCCACCAACCGTTTGCTGATCGCCAAACCCAGGCCAGCTCCGCCGTGCTTGCGGGTGCTGGATTCGTCCATCTGCGTAAACAGTTCAAATAGGCGTGGCAACTGCGCGGGATCGATGCCGATGCCGGTGTCGCGGACGCTGAAATGCAGTCTTAGCCGCGGTCCTTGTTGCTCTGCAATGCGTATCGCCACCACTACTTCGCCGCGTTCGGTGAACTTCAGCGCATTTACCACCAAATTGACCAGCACCTGCTGCAAACGCATGGCGTCGCCCACCAACTGCCGCGGCACAGCGGGGTCGAGATCAATCAATACATCCAGACGGCTGTCTCGAGCGCGCTGACCGACCACGGTGGTGAGATCGGTGAGCAGGGCATCGAGATCGAAACTGCGCGCAAGCAGGCCAAGCTTGCCGGCCTCGATGCGCGACAGATCAAGAATGTCATCAAGAATGCCCAGCAGCATTCGCGCCGATGAATCCAGCTGACTCAGCAACTGCCGCTGACGGGCCTCAAGGGCAGTCTTACCCAGCAAAGTCGCCATGCCGATGACCGCATTCATCGGCGTGCGAATCTCGTGACTCATGTTGGCCAGGAACTGGCTCTTGGCTTGGTTGGCGGCTTCAGCTTTGATCCGTGCCTCGCGCAATTCGGCCTCAAAGCGTCGTTGCTCGGTGATGTCCCGGGCGATGCCATCAATGGCCGTGATCGCGCCATCGACACCTCGCACCAACACCTCGCTGCACTCGATGCGACGCAGTTCACCGGCGCTGTTGCGCAACTCGAATTCGAACTGGCTGGTTGCTTCCATGCGGGTGGCCTGCAAGCGCTGCAACGACTGCTGATTGATCGGGTCATCGGTGAGCAAGTCTTTGCGTCCGCGCAATAGATCCGTCGCGCTGACGCCAATCGCCCGCGCGACGGATTCGCTGACCGACAGCAGCTTTCCCGTGGCATCACGCGCATACACAAAATAATGGCTCAAGTTGTCGATCAAACGGCTGTACTTGCGCTCGTTGGCTGCCAACGCCTGCTCGGCCTGCAGACGTTGCTCCTGTTGGCGCTCAAGCTTGCCCAGCAAGCTCGCCAGCGCGCCGCCCAAGCCCGCCAACAGCAGCACCAGAAACGTGCCTTGGGCAATTAGTTGATTACGAACGTCGGTGCTGAACGAAACGTAGAAGCGATCACTGACGACGAAGTGCGCCACGCCAATCAAGCCGCCTCCCAACGGATCGTAAAGCTCACTGCTGACCGCGAATCCAGCGGCCGTAGGGTCGCCCACATCGCGTTCAAGACTGCGCTCGGCCGCCGCCAAACTGCTGTAGTCAATGCGCAACTTCAGGGCCGCGAAAAACGGCGTGTTGTGCACGGGATCGCGCAACAGCAATAGCGCGTCCATGGTTTCGTCAAGCCGCAACACGCGCTCTTGCTGCGCTTCGGTTGCAAGTGCCTGCGCGATGGGAGCCGCCTGCGCCTGCGCCAATACCTGTGCCTGCAATTGCGCTTCGCGGCGCAGGCGCGGCTCCAGCAACAAGTTCCAATAGCCGACCAAGCCCAACTCAAGGATTGCCGCCAGCAACAGGAAAGCAAGAATCACTAGCCGTGGTGCGCGGCGGGTCATTGCCACACCCGCGAGTGATCGAGAAAGAACGGGCGCAAGGTGATCTTGGAGGCCTTCAAAGTGGCCAGATTGAGGAAGGGCTGCACCTTGGCCTGCACCGACAGGCCCGCCGTGGCACCGCGTTCCACATCGCCCTCAAACGGCGAATACAGCACGACACCGTTGGCAATGCACCAAGCCAACAGCTCAGAGAACTGCTTGCTATCCAGTGGCACCGCCAGAAACACGACGCTCGGCAATGGCTTGGAGGTAGGCGGCAGCCGCTTCGCCTTGGTCACCACGACCGGCAGTCCCCGCACTTTGGCCGGTCCGGCATCGCCCATCGGCGCAATCAAGGGGATGATTGACTCCACCGAACTTGAGCCCGCATACACCTGCACCCCCAGCTGGCCGCTCGCTTTGGCTTTACCGGATGCGTCCTCGTCGGCGGCCAACAAAGCGCGAACCAAGCGCGCGCCAGTGCGCACGCGGCGCTCGTCGTAGCTGTCTGCCTGCACGCTGGCGGTCGCCAAGCCCAGTACGCAAATGCACAACGCCAAGCCGGCTTGCAGCAGCAAGCGACGCGACCGTGTC
>JANNWF010000474.1:0-2261 GCA_031408455.1 Pseudoxanthomonas sp.
AACAAGTCGCGGATCGCGTCGATGCCGACTTACGCGAGCATCTGGCCGCGCGCGGTAGCGGCCCGGTGCCGATCCGTCGGCAAGTGCTGGTCGCCATTGATGGCTTGGACAACAGCGAATACTTGGTGCGCGTGGCGCGCAAGTTGGCCGAACGCCGGCAAGCGCCGTGGACGGTCGCCCACGTCAATACCGAGCTTGCTGATATTGATCGGCAGAAAAATGTCGAACAGTGCTTTGCTTTGGCGCGCCGGCTCGGTGCCGAGGTGGCGATGCTGCACGGAACATCAGTGGTCGGTGAATTGATCGCCTACGCCAGCAAGCATGCGGTGTCGAGTATCGTGATTGCGCGCACCCGCGAGCGGCCTTTCGCGCGCATCTTCAACCGCACGCTCACTCAACAACTGTTGCAGCGCGGCGCGCATTTCGAATTGACCATCATTAATACGCTGGTGGCGCGGGCACGCTCGCGGCGGCGGCTGGATGGTGCATCCGCCTCGCAACGTTGGACCGAGCTGGTTTATGCCACCGCTGCCACGGCGCTGGCAGTCGTGGCGGCGGCCATTGCCGAGCGCTTCTTCGGCTTGGCTGAAGTCTCGCTGGTGTTCATTCCAGCGGTGCTGTTTGTGGCCGTGCGTGCGCGCCCTGTCGTGGCGGCATATGCCGTCATCGCCTGCTTTTTGGCCTACAACTTTTTCTTTATCGAGCCGCGCTTTACCTTTGAGATCGCCGCCGGCCAAGGCGTGGCGACGGTGGCGGTGTTCTTGTTGGTGGCGCTTATGTGTGGCCGCCTCGCCAGCCGCCTGCGCAGCCAAGTGATGATGTTGCGCGCGGCAAACTCTCGCACGGAAGCGCTGCAAGCTCTGGGTCAGAAGCTGGCAACCGCGGCAGATGAAGGTGAGGTGCATCGAGCGGCGACCAGAATGTTGCACGCGGCCTTGTCCGCTGATGTGGTGGTGCTGACCCAAGTCGAAGGCCGCGGCTTAAGCGCGGTGGCCGCAGAGCCCAGCAATGCCGCGCTGGATGTGACTGCCGCCGCCGCCGCCGATTGGTGCTTGCGCAATCTGCAACCGGCCGGTCGTTTTACCGAAACTTTGAATGGCGCCGGCTGGTGGTGCCTACCGCTGACTCAAGCCGATAAAGCGCTGGGCGTGGTGGCGATGCGATTGCGCGCGAATGGCGATCACCTCTCGCCTGAGCTTGAAAGTCTGGCCCACGCCATGGTGCAAGACCTCGCCCAAGCGCTGGCCCGCACCAGCCTCGTCGAAGCCTTGGAATCGGCGCGCCTGCAAGGCGAAACCGAACGCTTGCGCGCGGCCCTGTTGTCGTCGGTGTCGCACGATTTGCGCTCGCCGCTATCGTCAATTATTGGCAGTGCCGAGAGTCTCACCGTGTATCGGGACCAACTCACGGCTGAGGATCAACACGCGTTGGCTGAAGCCATCTTGAGCGAGGGTCAGCGGCTGGATCGCTACATCCAAAACCTACTCGACATGACCCGTCTCG
Source organism: Pseudoxanthomonas sp. (assembly GCA_031408455.1). Lineage (GTDB taxonomy): Bacteria > Pseudomonadota > Gammaproteobacteria > Xanthomonadales > Xanthomonadaceae > JANNWF01. The sequence goes on from JANNWF010000474.1 coordinate 1,504, forward strand.
GTCACGGCACACTCAAGCTCAATCGTGAATGGGTCGGCGTTGATGAGATCGTCGGCTCGGCCGTCTCCCGCCTGCGCAAACTGGCCCCCACCGCGATCTTTGATTTGCAGCTTTCGGCCGACGTGCCGTTGCTGTACGTGCATCCGGCCTTGATCGAGCAAGGCCTGTTCAACATTCTGGAAAACGCGGCCAAGTTTTCTCCGCCTGCGACTGCAGTCACCGTGCGCACGAGCCTGTTCGAAGGCCAGCTGCGCATTGAAGTAAGCGACCATGGCGCGGGCATTCCCGAGGACGAGCGCAAGCGCATCTTCGATATGTTCTACACCGTTGCCCGTGGTGATCGCGGTGCCCAAGGAACGGGGCTTGGACTCGCCATTTGCCAAGGCATGATGGGCGCGCACGGCGGCATCGTCGAAGCGCTTCCAGGCGAACACGGCATCGGCACCACGATCCGCATTACCCTGCCACTCATCGAACCCCCAACGGGTGCGCCACGAGACGAGTGAGATGAGCGACAACGGCGGCGCCCGCATTCTGTTGATTGAAGACGAAGTGCAAATTCGCCGGTTTTTGGCGATCAGCCTGCGCGCGCAAGGCTTTGAGGTGATCGAGACGATCTGCGGCAGCGCCGGCTTGGAAGCGCTCGCCACGAAAGGCGCGGATCTGGTTTTGCTCGATCTTGGCCTGCCTGATTTGGACGGCATCGAAGTGCTGCAAGACTTGCGCGCGTGGTCCAGCGTGCCGGTGATCGTGCTGTC
>JANNWF010000475.1:0-24855 GCA_031408455.1 Pseudoxanthomonas sp.
CTTGATAGAAACATAGGAACTCGCATGACTGACACTCCACCCGACCGCCTCGACGTCAATCCACGCAGTCGATTCCACCAATCCGCCTTGCTTGAACGCGGCATCGGCATTGTCTTCAATGGCAAGGAACGCGCCGATGTCGAGGAGTACTGCATCAGCGAAGGTTGGATACGCGTGCCAGTTGGCCGCTCACTTGATCGCCGCGGCAACGCGATGACCTTCAAGCTGAAAGGCGCCGTCGAGGCGTGGTTTCTCGATGTAGGTCGCGCGGCGTCGGTCGGCGCTCCCGAATGACTGTCTAGTGAATCCGATCTTTTTCTTCTAAAGCTCTAGCAGGCGATAACTGGTATTCGCACGCAGCTCCCCCCGCCAGCGGTCAACGCTGCGGACCTCAACGTGATGCTCGCCAACCGCCAAGTCGGTAGGCAAGAACACTCGCCACAAGTGCGCTGATATCCCCGCTTCCGGCGCACGTTCGTCGCTTAGCGGTTGGGCGGCCGCATCATCGGCAAGATTGATCGCCAACAGGCGTGGATCAGCGCGCTCGACGCGCTGCATGGGCTGCCAGCTGCCGCCGTCGATGCGGAACTCGACCACACTATCGTCCATGCCCATGAAGACGTTGGCGTATAAGCCGACTTCCGGCCATGCACCGCGACGCAATACGCGCGGTGCGTGCAGGGCGATGCCGGGATGCATGGGGTCGCGTGCCACGTGCCAACGCAATCCGTAGCTGCCGTTTTCGGCAATGGAAAGCGTGGCGTAGCCGTTCGGCGTGCCATCGTTCATCAGCGCGTCGGGAATGCCATCGGCATCCTTGACTCCGGTCCAGAAACCGCCACAGGCCGCACCAACGTTGAATTCATGCAGGGGCTGCGGGCCGTTCCAACCGTCCTTGCTCGCATGAAAATAGTGCCGTTGCACGTGACCATGCGCGGTCAGCAGCAGCACGTTGTGGAACTCGGCCAGCAACGCGAACAAGCGCTCGCGATCCGATTTTCGAAACGACGGCCGCGCCGGATCAGGATCAAAGAACGGAATGTGCGCGCCGATGACTAAGCGTTTGCTGGGATCAAGCGTCGCCAAGTAGGCCGCCAGAAAAGCGAATTGCGACTCGCGCAAGCCGCCGATGTAAGTTGGCTTCAGCAGCGGTTGATAGATCACGTCGTCGAGCATGATGAAGCTGGCTTGCGGCTCCTCCCACGCCAGCGTATCCGGGCCAAACACTTGCCGATAACTAAGCAGCGAGTCCTCGTCGCTTGCGGCATCAAAGTCAATGTCGTGGTTGCCGGGTGCATAGAGCCAAGGCACTCCAAGTTGTGCGGTTGCTTGCTTGATCGGTGACAGCAACGTCAGATCGTCGTGGACAACGTCGCCAAGCGTCAGGCCAAGATCCGCAGCGTGGCCACTGGGTGCTGCATCCACTGCTTGGGATGATGCGTCTCGATGGGCTTCGGCGCCGATAGGCTCGATGATGTCGCGTACGTAGTAATCGACATGAGTGGCCGTCTTCGGCTGCGGATCGCCGAACACCAACACTTCAAGCGCAGTGGATGGCGCGGTCGGCATGCGCGGGCGCAGGAAAAAATCGAACTGGCCGGGACGCTTAGGAGTGGCGTCGACGCCCCCGTAGCGCAATCGCGGCGAGCCCTGCGGAAAATGATGTCGCCAGAACTGCTCGCCTTGCCTGCCATCAAGCACCGCCGCATAAGTCGCCGGCTTGATAACGAACAAGGATTGACTTGGCATGAGGCTGATCCGGTAGCGACCCGTGCCATCGGTTCGCACGACATCGACACCGTTCGACACCAAGACGTGAGCGACTCGCTTCCCGGCTCGCCCGTCGACCCACTCTCGAATCACGCCTGCCCCCTCTGCCGCGCGCAACTCCATGGGCATTACCGATATCAGCAGTATCAGCAGCAGAAACAAAAATCGCATGTTCGCGCCCTGTCGAGGTCCTCCGCCGATTTTGCGACAAGTCATCGCCGCCGACACAGCCACCTCAATCCTTCAGACCGCTACCAACGACCGTCGGCGACCCGTGACGCTGACGCAGCAAATCCACCGCTTGGCCTAAGCCCAAGCCGCGCGAGCGAAGTAAGACGATCAGGTGGTAGAGCAAATCGGCGCTCTCACCGAGCAGAGCGGTGTCGTCTTGGGCGGCACCCGCAAGCGCGGTCTCGACGCCCTCCTCGCCCACCTTTTGCGCGATCTTCAGCACGCCGGCATCGAACAAGCGGGTTGTGTAGCTGCCCGCAGGTCGCAACGCATGGCGTGCTGCGATCAAACCATCCAACTCTGCCAAAAAGTCAGCAGGTGCCGCAGGAAAGCAGCTCACACGGTCGAGGTGACAGGTCGCGCCATGCGGCCTCGCCTGCACCAACAGCGTGTCGTTGTCGCAGTCGGCTGCAATCGACACCACATCCAAATAGTGACCGCTGGACTCGCCCTTGGTCCAAAGCCGGCCTTTGCTGCGACTAAAGAAAGTGACTCTTCCGCCTGCACAGGTCGCCGCCAAGGCTTCGCGGTTCATGTAGCCCAGCATCAGAACGCGGCGCGTATCGGCGTCTTGAATCACGACTGGCAGCAAGCCGCCCTGCTTGTCCCACGCCAATGCCTCAAGCCCTGCAGGCGAAAACCACTCAGTTGCCATCTCGCACCTCGATACCTTGCGTATTGAGCCACCGTTTCAACGCCGGAATTCGGATCGTTCCGGCATGGAAAACGCTTGCCGCCAATGCCGCATCGACATCGGCGAGACGAAACACATCAGCGAAATGTTGTTCAGCCCCCGCCCCACCGGATGCCACGAGTGGCACCTCGCAAACCGCGCGCACGGCGACTAATTGGTTCAGATCATAGCCATCACGCACGCCATCGCTGCCCATGCAATTGAGCACGATCTCACCAGCGCCAAGGGCCTGCGCTTCAATCACCCAATCCAACGTGCGCTTACCCAGCGCGCGCGTCTTGTTCGGATCGCCGCTGTATTGGCGCACCCGCCACTCTCCATCAGCGTCACGCAAGCTGTCGATCCCCACCACCACGCACTGCACACCAAACGCGTCGGCCAGCTCGTGAATCAACTCAGGCCGCTCCAGCGCTGGCGAATTCACCGAAATCTTGTCCGCCCCCGCATGCAAGACCGCCCGCGCCTCCGCCACCGAGCGAATCCCGCCAGCCACACAAAACGGAATATCGATCATTCGCGCCACCCGCTCCACCCAAGCGCGGTCCACAGACCGCGATTCCGGGCTGGCAGTGATGTCATAAAACACCAATTCATCCGCGCCTTCGTCGCGATAGCGAAGCGCCAATTCCTCGATGCCGCCCATGACGATGTGATCGCGGAAATTCACGCCTTTGACGACGTGGCCGTCGCGGACATCGAGACAGGGGATTAGGCGTTTGGATAGCATGATGGGGGGTTATTTTCTTTTGGATTTTGGATGTTTGCGGGCATCGCAATTGATCAATTCTTCATTTCGGCGAGAGCCGGAATCCAGTTCTTGCTTCACTCGCTGTGTGTTGGCTCTCCGCAGGGTTTCGTCCGCCTACGGCGGCGGCCGAGTCACTTTTCTTTGCTTCGCCAAAGAAAAGTAACCAAAAGAAAGGCGACCCGAGCATCGCGCGGCTTCGCCGTACCCTGCGCTGCTCGCCGTTCTCGGGCCGGCGCGAACTCGCACATCCATGTGCTCAAACATGCGCGCCTTTCCCCCGAGCCCGGCTCCGCTGCTCGGCGCGATGACGGGGTTCAAGGTCAAGAGCCGGGGCAACAGCAACAGCAACAGCAACAGCAACAGCAACAGCCGCCAAGCTTCAGCTTGCAGGCTTCGGCCCTTGCTTTAGATCGCGGGTCCCCTTTGTGGCGGCGGCGGTTGGGAGATCAGGCCCGTCAGGGGTGCGCGCATGGATGCGCGTGCGTTTTTGCCAGTACATGGATGTACTGTCAAAAACCCCTCCCAATCGCCGCGAACTCGCGGCTTCATCGCGAGCGCCACATCGGGGTCGCCTTTCTTTTGGTTACTTTTCTTTGGCGACACAAAGAAAAGTGACTCGGCTGCCGCTGAGGCAGACGAAACCTTGCCGCGAAGCAAACACGTGCGAGTGAAGCGCAAGAAAGTGGATTCCGGCGTTCGCCGGAATGCCAAGCTAGGGATGGATTCCGGCCTTCGCCGGAATGACGAGTTGAGGCTGGATTCCGGCCTTCGCCGGAATGACGAGCAAGAGCTGGATTCCAGCCCGCGCCAGAATGGCAAAAATTGGGGCGCACCCCCAAACCACCCATCACCCCCCAACCTCCATCGCATCCCGCACCCCCAACAGCCCCTCCAACAACGCCCTCCCAAGCACAACACCTCCGCAACCCAAGTCACGTGCCGCAAGCACATCCGACAAGCCACGCACGCCGCCCGATGCCTGCACCAACAGACCGGGCGCAAGCCTCGCAATCAACTCGTACAGACCAAGATTCGGCCCAGCCAACATGCCGTCGCGGGCGATGTCGGTGCTGAGCAGGTGGCGGAGGCCATGTTCGGCATAGAAGGCCAATGCGGCATCCAAACTCAAGGAAGACGACGCGGTCCAGCCATGCACGGGCAACTCCCAGTTGCCATCGACTTCGCGAGTGTCCAAAGCAACGACGATGCGCTCGCAACCAAAGCGCGTCAGCCATGCGGCAACCTGGCCGGGGCTGGTCACGGCCAATGAGCCGATCACGACTCGATCAGCGCCAGCTTCGAGCACAGCCGCCACATCCGCCTCCGAACGAATGCCGCCGCCGGTTTGCACGCGCAAATCGGTTTCTGCCTTCAAGCGGCTGAGCAAGGGCGTTAGTGTGTAACCGCCGGCCTTGGCGGCATCCAGGTCGACCAGATGCAGCCACTTGGCACCTTGTTGGGCATAGCGTGCCGCCAATTCAAATGGATCATCGGCATAGCGGGTTTCTTGCGCGTAGTCGCCTTGGCGCAGGCGCACCACGCGACCGTCGCGGACATCGATCGCTGGATAGACGGTGAAACTCATTGCAGGAAGTTCTTCAAGATTTGCGCTCCAACCGCCGCGGAGCGCTCGGGGTGGAACTGCGCGCCGGCGATGTTGCCGCGCTCGACCATGGCCGCGAATTGCTGGCCGTGCTCACAGCTTGCGATGCACGCATCGGTCACAGGCGCGGCATAGCTGTGCACGAAATAGGCTTGCGCGCCGGATTCGACACCCATTAACAGAGTCGATTCGGCGCGAGGCAGCAACCGATTCCAGCCCATATGCGGCACGCGAATGCCGGGTGCTGCGGTCAACTTGCGCACCACTCCAGGCAGTAAACCGAGGCACTCCACATCGCCCTCTTCTGACCGCTCAAACAACAGTTGCATGCCAAGACAAATACCGATGAGTGGTTGCGTGAGTGAGCGAATGGTCTCGACCAAGCCCAGCTGGTGCAGACGTGTCATCGCGGGAGTGGCTGCTCCAACGCCGGGCAAGATGACCCGCTCGGCCGCTCGAATCTCCTCCGCATCGGCGGTCAACGCAGCGCTGACGCCCAAGCGCTCCAAGGCATAACAAACCGAGCCAATGTTGGCCCCGCCGGAGTCGATCACTGCGACGCGCATCAGAGCGTGCCCTTGGTACTTGGCAGATCGTGACCTTCGCGCCGCAAGGCGACGCGCAAGGCGCGGGCGACGGCCTTGAAGCTGGCCTCGACCATGTGATGAGCGTTGTCGCCGTGCACACTCAGGTGCAGGTTGAGGCCTGCGGTCTCGCATAACGAGCGGAAGAAATGCGGCACTAGTTCGGTCGGCAGGTCGCCGACCCGCTCGCGTCCGAATTGGCCCTCAAACACAAAGTAGGGTCGACCGGAAAAATCCAGCGCCGCGCGCGCAATGGTTTCATCCATCGGCAGCAGAAATCCCGTCGTCGGTGGCGTGATGGTCTTTGCTTCGCCATTGGCAACGCCTTCGCCATCAGCTCGGTCTTCGCCATCGGCAAAGCCATAGCGACCAATGCCACGCTTGTCACCCAGTGCTTGTCGCAGGGCTTGACCCAGCGCGAGTGCGCAATCCTCGACGGTGTGGTGTTCGTCGATCTGCAAGTCGCCGGCACAGGTCAATTGCAAGGCAAATCCACCGTGTTTGCCGAGCTGCTCGAGCATGTGATCAAAAAACGGCAAGCCCGTCGAAACTACTGGATCGCGCGCCTGATCCAGATCGACCCGCACTGCAATGCGCGTCTCCTTGGTGCGACGCTCAACGCTCGCGACCCGCGGCGCGTCCACCAGTTCATGCGCGATTTGTTGCCAGCTCAACGCCGGGCCAATGCGCATGCCACGCGCGCCAAGGTTGGCGGCAAATTGCAGATCGGTATCGCGGTCACCAATCACCACGCTGCTGGCCAGATCAATGCTGCGATCACGCAGGTAGTGCATGACCATGCCCAATCCGGGTTTGCGATTGGGCGAGTTCTCATGCGGAAAGCTGGGGTCGATGAGAACTTCGCGAAAGCGAATTCCTTGCGACTCAAGCACCTGCATCATCAGGGCGTGCGGTGCTTCAAAGTGCTCGCGCGGAAAGCTGGGCGTGCCCAAGCCGTCCTGATTACTGACCATCACCAGTTCGAATCCCGCCTGCTGGATTCGCAACAAGGCGGGAATCACATCGGCCACGAGACGCAGCTTCGCGAGGCTGTCGATCTGGAAATCGGCGGGTTCTTCGATGATGGTGCCATCGCGATCAACAAAGGCGATGCGAGTCATGCCTGTGCCTCCGCGACGACTTTTGCGACTGCGATTGGCGCATCGATCAACAAAGCCAATAGACGCTGATTTTCTTCGGGCGTGCCGATGCTGATGCGCAAACAATTCGCCAGTCCTGGCTGCGGGCTAGGCATGCGCAGCACGACACCGGCAGCCAGCACACGTTGATAGGTAGCGGCGGCGTCGGTCAGTCGCACCAATACGAAGTTGGCATCAGACTCAAACACCGTCAGCACCTGCGGCAGCTCGCGCAGCGCTCGCACCAGCCGCGCGCGCTCAGAACGCAGCAGCGCGATGCGACTGCGCACCAAGGCCGCCGCGCTGTCACTCACAGCCGCAAGCGCGGCGACCACGCATGGGGTTGGCAACGGATACGGCGCCATGATGCTGCGCAGTACCGCGATCAACGCCGCATCCCCGATCACGCTGCCGATCCGCGCGCCCGCCATCGCATAGGCTTTGGAGAGCGTGCGCAGCACCAGCAGGTTCGGATACTTCGCCAACCCGCTGATCGCGCTGGGCGCATCACTGAACTCGGCGTAGGCCTCATCCACCACGACCAGTGCACGTCCCTGTGCAGCGCGCGCGATCCGCTCAATATCAGCCAGCGCCACTGCCGCGCCGGTGGGATTGTTGGGCGAGCAGATGTAGATCAGCTTGATGGCTTGATCCGCTGCGCTGGTGGTGGTGATCGCGGCAACGACGGCATCGACATCGAGTGCGAACCCGCGGTCGGCGAGCAAAGGCACGTTGACGACGGCCGCGTCCTGAACCCGCGCGCAGACTGCATACATGCCAAAGGTGGGTGCTGAAATCAGCACGCTGTCGCGACCGGCGCGGCAGGCGGCGCGGGTCAGCAGGTCGATCGCTTCATCGCTGCCTCGGCCGACCAGCAGTTGATCCGGATTGACGCCATACAGCCCGGCGAGCTTGCTCAGCAAGGGCGCTGGCTGCGGATCGGGATAGCGATTGAGGCCGAGTGTGTCGCCCACTGTTGGCCATGGACTCTCGTTCGCGTTCAGCCAAATCGTGCCGCCACTGGCCTCCTTGCGTGCCGACGAATAGCCGGCGAAGTTGCGCAGTTCTTCGCGCAGGATATCGACGACGCGGCTCATGCTTCGCCCTCCGCCAACACACGCAACCGTCGTGTCACTGCTTGCTCGTGCGCCGACAACTGCTCGGCGCGGGCCATCGTCGCCGCGCACGGTCCAATGCCACGCAGCCCATCCATGCTCACTTCCTGCACGGTGATGAGTTTGCAAAAACTGGCGACCGACACGCCGCTGAAGGCGCGCGCTGCGCCGTAGGTCGGCAACACATGATTGGTGCCGCTGCAGTAGTCGCCTAGTGCTTCCGGCGACCAGTGACCGAGGAATACCGAGCCCGCCGTTTGCACACCAGCCAGCCATTGCCGCGGATCATTCACACTGAGGATCAGGTGCTCGGGCGCGTAGGCGTTGGATACCGACAGCGCTTGTTGGATGTCTGCCACCACGATCAGGCGTAGGTGTTGGATCGCTTGCGCCAAAATCTCGCCACGCGCTAGCTGCGCTGCCTGCGAAAGCAGTTCTTCCGCGACCCGCGAAGCAAGCTCGACGCTGGTGGTCAAGAGAATCGCCTGTGAATCAGCGCCGTGCTCGGCCTGCGACAACAGGTCTGCCGCCACAAATTCCGCTCGCGCGCTGGCATCGGCGATGACCAACACTTCTGACGGCCCGGCCGGCATGTCGATGGCTGCACCTGCGGGATCGGTGCTGACCTGCAACTTGGCTTCGGTGACGTAGGCATTGCCCGGCCCGAATACTTTGTCGCAGCGCGGAACGCTTTCACTGCCGTAAGCCATCGCTGCAATCGCCTGCGCGCCACCCAAGCTGAACACGCGGGTGATTCCGCACAGCGCGGCCGCCGCTAGCACGGTCGGATCGGCGCTGCCATCAGCACGCGGTGGCGTGCACAGAATCACGTCTGGGCAACCCGCAATTTGTGCGGGCACTCCAAGCATTAGAGCAGTCGACGGCAAGGGCGCACTGCCGGCGGGCACATACAGTCCGACGCGACCGATAGGCCGCACGATGCGCTCGCAGCGAACCCCCGCTGCGGTATCGACGGCGTAGCCTGTTGGCGCACCTGCGCGGTGAAAAGCAGCAATCCGATCACGCGCTTGGATCAGCGCATCGCGAAGCTCGGGTTCGAGCGCTGCCAGCGCCGCAGTCAATGCTTCAACTGGCAGTTCAAACATCGCCAACTCGCAACCATCAAAGCGCCGCGATAATGCCCGCAAGGTGCTGTCGCCGTCGGCACGCACCTGCTCGATGATGCGGGCCACGCTGAGCGTGACAGCCTCGCGTCGCGCCAGGGTCGGTCGCGCCAGTGCTTCCTCGCGTGCGCGCGTATCCAGCGCGTTCCAGTCAAGAGTCTTCATGCCAGCATCTGCTCCACCGGCAACACCAGCAAGCCACGCGCGCCGGCGCGCTTCATGTCTTCCAAGTGCTGCCAAGTGATCACGCCCTGACACACGGCCTGCAAGGACACCGCATCGCGCTGGCCATCCATCGCCATTACTGAAGGCGCATCCGCGGCGGGAATCAATCGGATTACCGCATCCAACGCAGATCGATCCACTTGCAGCATCAGCAGCTTGCTGTCTTTGAGCTGCATCACGCCGTCCAAGCGACGCAAGAACAACGCGGCCAGGTCGGCTCGCTCATCACGCAATGCCGTGGCGGGGCCGGCTAGCACCGCCTCGCTTTCAAACACGGTGACCACTTCCCGCAACTGATTGGCAGCCAGCGTGGCACCGGTCGAAACCAGATCGCAGATGGCTTCGGCCTTGCCCAAACGCGGCGCGATTTCCACCGAGCCCGACAACATCACCGGCTCCGCGACGACGCCTTGACGCGCCAACCAATCGGCCAACAGCGCCGGATAGGAAGTTGCAATTTTCAGACCAGACAACGACGCCGGGCCCTTCCACTCAAATTCTTGCGGTACCGCGATCGACAGCCGGCAACGGCCAAATCCAAGTGACCGCAATTCGACAAACGCGGCCTGCTCGCCGCGCTGCTCGCGCTCCAGACGCTGTTCGGTCAGCACGTTGCGGCCAACGATGCCGAGGTCGCAGACGCCTTCGGCGATCAGACTCGGAATGTCGTCATCGCGCACCAACAGTAGGTCGACGGGCTGGGTTTCGCCATAGCAAAACAGGCGATCGCGGCTTTCGCGAAAGCTCAGGCCAGAGCGCGCCAACAGGTCGCGACCAGGTTCGGAGAGGCGACCGGATTTTTGGGCAGCAATGCGCAAGCGGTCGCGAGCAGTGGGGTGCATGGTCGTTTTGATCGAAAGAAAGGGAGGTGGAGCAAGGGATGTCGCGATGGAGGACGGTGTATCGGAGGCGGCGGATGGTGCCCGCATTGGCTTGAATCAGGGTGAAAGTGGATGCGACTCACCCAGCCGATGCGCCGCCATGCGATAGCCGCCGCTGCCAAGCGCAAGGCAACGCGCCACCCGCCCCACCGTCGTCACGCTGACCCCGGTCACATCGTGGATCTCGCGGTAGGGCAAGCCTTCGAGCAACAAGGGCACCACCCGCCAACGATCTGCCATCGCTTCGACCTCGGCAGGCGTGCAGAGATCGGCCAGAAACGCGCGCACCTCGCTGCTAGAACCCAACGCCGCCAACGCGCTGCACAAGGGCGCGACGGTGTCGGTGGTAGCGGGAATGGGGTCAGTTGGACGTCGTTTCATGGCTTTTGGAGGTCGCACCGCGAAAACTTCTGCCGACGACAGCGGCAGAGTGGACAAGCATCATGTAATAGCGCGCTGGCACATTAACACATGATCTGGCGAACCAACAACACCCTTCGAGCCTGCCTATCAATCAAACGCAGCGAAATGGCCGCCAGCGCTGGCACAAAGCAGCACCACTACGTCTAGCAGCCTGTCGCCAATTCCGTATCGCAAAGGCGTGTTTCAGCGAGTCAAACGCGGGAATGGCGAAGCTGGTAAAGCCCATACGCAACCGCAACCCCTGCCGTGAGACTGGCGGGGAATAGCAGCGCCGAATAGCTGAAAGCTCGGAATGCAAAGGTGCCCGCGAGCCCGCCGCCGAAGAAACCTGAAATCACCAGAAAACATAGGCGCAACCGCCGCGCATCCACCGGCAATCCACGCAAGGCATGGCCGAGAAAAATGCCCAAGTCGGTGAACATGCCAGAGAGGTGAGTCGTTCGTACCACCGAACCGCTGTAGGTGCTGACCATGGCGTTCTGCAGGCCACATGCACAGGCCGCGGCATACATGCCGTAGGCGCTGTTCACCTCAAGCAATGGCACCGAGGCAAACAGCAGCAACGACACCAACAGCAGCGCGACGCCATACCGTCGGCCCAGCTGCAAGGTACTGTCTTGAATCAGAAAACCGCTGATGACCGTGCCCACCACGAACGCGCCAATCAGCGCGGCAAAGTGCATGGTTGCGGCAAGATCGAGCGAGGCTATCGACTGCGCAAGCAAGGACGTGTTGCCAGTCAAATGGGTGATGGCCTGATGCTCAAACCCAAGCAATCCGACCACATTGACCATGCCGGCGATGAACGCGAGCGCCCAAGCGCCGGCCCACACCCAGCGTGGCAGTTTTGAAATCACGGGTTGCGGCGCAAAGCGCTAAACAGCACAGCGCCCGGTGCACACACTGTCCGAGGCACCTACGGACCCCAATAGTTAAACTCAAACACTACGCCGGCCGGAATGGTGAACTCCATCGAGCTGCCGCATTCAATTTTATGTCGCCCGGGTGAAATGACTCCCGCCTCGCCGATCTTGTACGGCCAGACCTTATCGTCAACCATGATCGGCCCGCAGCGGCCACCATTGTCGTCAACCACCGCCAGGTAGGTATTGCCATCATTTGATGGCGAGACTGCACCGCGTAAGTGGCCGTCATTGCATGCGCTGAGCGCAACGATCACCACAAGTGCAAGGCATGGCGAGCGCAGGAAACTCACGTTACGCATGCGAGTGATGTTTGCTGAGCCAGCCCGCGACTACTCGAACCCATCGCCAAATATGCGGGCAAGGTTGCCATCAACCACGGTAATCGTGCCCGTCATCAGCGTGTGGAACTGGCAGTTGTAGAACAGCGTGCTGGGCGCGCTTAAAGGGACGGTAAAGGTCAGTGTTCCCATCTGCGCACCGTTGCCAGTGACGCCATCGTTGAACTGATTGCCGACGCCATTGCCCTGCACGGTTTTGATGAAGAACGGGTGGCCACTGGCATTGATGTTGAACGTATAGGTTTCGCCGCGCGTGAGTTGCAGGGGCGCGTTGAATTGACCATCGATGATGTAGGCACCTGCATTCTGGTTGGTGACCACAAACGTGGCAGCCCCGGCTTGGACTGCAGCGCTGAATAAGCCGCCGACGAAAACCACAGAAACCGCCAGCAAGGCGCGCAATCCAGCGGCCGCACAGTTCGCTACCTGCATGCAAGTGCTCCGAAATTTAAGGATTCAAGGCGAGTGCGATACGGCACACAGGTCAAGTCAGCTCACCGGCTTCGTGCCAACGCGATACAGCATCCATGCAATCACCGACAGCAACAGCAGACCCAGCCAACCGCCGAATTGCATCGATCCCGGCAGGTTCAGCACGTCAAGCCGCTCGCTGTAGACAATCGGGAATGCGATGGCGATGCCCATTAGCGCCTCGCCGGTGATCAGACCAGCGGCAAACAGAGTGCCTCGTTGGTGCACCTTGGCGACGGCCTCCTCATTGTTACGATCCACGCCGCTGGCGCGCTCGACCGCATATGACAACAGCCCGCCGAGGAAGATCGGCACCATTAGCTCAATCGGCAGATAGATGCCGATGGCGCAGGCAAGCACCGGGACGCGAAACTTCTTGCCGCTGGCCTTGAGCCAAGCGTCGAAGGCAATGATGACTGCGCCGATGGCCGCACCCACGGCGATCGTGGTCCACGGCAGCTCGCCGCCGAACATGCCTTTAGCCACTGAGGCCATCAGGTTGGCTTGCGGTGCTGGCAGTGGATTGGGGTGCAGCTCGGTGGGCACGCCGATGCCATAGGCTTTGGCCAGCAAATTGAGCACCGGCGCCATTACCAGCGCCGACGATACCGCGCCGACCGCCAACATCAGCTGCTGCTTCCACGGTGTGGCACCAACAATGTGGCCAGCCTTCAGATCCTGCAGGTTGTCGCCGCCGATGCAGGCCGCACAACACACCACCGCGCCGATCATGATCGCTGCTACCGGGCCGAGCGCTGCATCCGCGCCCATTAGAACGATGAGCACCAAGGCCGCAAACAGGATGGTGCAGATGGTGATGCCCGACACCGGATTGTTGCTGGACCCAACCATGCCAGCCATGTAGGCCGATACCGACACAAACAGAAAGCCAGCCACGATCATGATGAGTGTCATCGGCGCGCTGACCAGCCAGTCACCGACGATGCTTTGGTACAACCCCAACAGCGGCAGGGTGAACGCGATCAAGCCGATGAAAATCCACTTCATCGGAATGTCTTTGTCGACCTCGGCGGTCTTGACGCCGGCAGCGGCCGAGCGCGCTACGGCCAAGCCGCTCTCGATGCCCGAAAGAAGCGACTTGCGCAGCGAGAAGATGGTCCATACGCCGCCAATCAACATCGAGCCTACGCCGAGATAGCGAATCTGCGCCGACCAGATCGCGAACGCCGCATCTTCGGCGCTCGCACCAGCCACCTTGGCTGCCAACTCCACATTGCCTTCAAGAAAAAACATGCTGTAGATCGGCAAAGCGATGTTCCAACCGATGATGCCGCCGACCAGCACCACGATGCCGATGTTCAAGCCGACGATGTAGCCAACGCCAAGCAGCGCTGGCGACAAGTTGGTACCGAAATAGGCGATGCCCTTGCCGGCATAGGCAGCGTGCGCAGCAGTGTCCGGAAATAAGCGCAGGCCGCTGGCGGCGGCCAGCTTGCCGAAGCCACCAAGCAGCGCAGAAACGCCAAGCAGTTTGAGCCCTGCTGCCGGATTCTCGCCGGTCTTCAACACCTCCGCCGCTGCCTTGCCTTCTGGAAACGCCAAGCCTTGCTCGACGATCAAGGAACGCCGCAGCGGCACCGAAAACAGCACGCCTAGCAGACCACCCAAGCCGGCGATAGCCAGCACCCACAGGTACTCGAAATCCTGCCAGTAGCCGAGAATAATCAAAGCCGGAACGGTGAAAATCACCCCGGAAGCAATCGATGAACCGGCGGAGGCACCGGTTTGGACGATGTTGTTCTCCAAGATGTGGCCACCGCCCAACAGCCGCAGCACGCCCATTGACACCACCGCCGCCGGGATCGCCGAGGCGATGGTCAAGCCAGCGAAAAGCCCGAGGTAGGTGTTCGCGGCGGCAAGAATCACCGCCAGCAGGATGGCCAGAATGATGGCGCGGAGCGAAAGCTGGGGCGGCGCAGGCAAGCTCATGAACACTCCCAATGGTCAGGCGATGACACTGACCAGCGAGCTTGGTCGGCGACTGGCTTGGCGTCAAGCGGGGATACGTTTCGGTGAGACCGTGGTTACAGAGTGGCTTCGGTGGCAGCCCACTTCTGGCAGTCACGCGAGGGTTGCGAGCTGGCCGTCCTGTTTCACGCGCTGTTTGGCGGAATGACGAATCACAAGGCTCGCCACTGCGGCAAACGAAAGCTGATCCAGCCTGAATACGTATGCAAATTCCCACCCCGAATCCACCCCTGCGCCTACCATGATGCAGCGCCGATCTGGTGCAAGCCGTTCTGGCACAAACATGCTGAAGTCCGAGCGACGGCGCGCCCGCGCATCGGACCCACTTCTGGGAGGAAGTAATGGCAAACAAGCCCACTCTGTCGTTCTGGCAGATTTGGAACATGTCGTTTGGATTCTTGGGAATCCAATTTGGCTTCGCGCTACAAGGCGGCTTCATGTCGCGCATTTTTCAGACGCTAGGGGCAGAGAAAGACGCGCTGCCCTTGCTGTGGATCGCCGCACCGCTGACCGGATTGCTGGTGCAACCGATCATTGGCTACCTGTCAGACCGAACCTGGCACCCGATTCTTGGTCGCCGCCGACCCTACTTCTTGATCGGCGCGATATTGAGTTCGATCGCGCTGCTGTTCATGCCGCACTCGCCGACGCTATGGATGGCGGTCGGTTTCTTGTGGGTGTTGGATGCATCGATCAATATCAGCATGGAGCCCTTTCGGGCCTTGGTCGCGGACAAGCTCCCCGAGCAGCAACGCTCCTACGGCTTTGTGCTGCAGACGCTGATCATCGGCATCGGCACTTGGGTCGCCAGCAACCTGCCGTGGATGGTGAATCAATTTGGGGTGTCCAATGTTGCTGGACCGGGCGTGGTGCCGGCATCGGTGAAAGTTGCGTTTGCCATCGGCGCCTGCGTGTTTCTGGCGAGCATCTTGGTCACCGTGTTCACCACCAAGGAATACCCGCCTGACGACTTGCAAGCGTTTGCCGAAGAAAAGCGCAAAGGCAACCTGTTTGCCGACATCTTTTACAGCGTGTTCAACATGCCCAAGCAGATGTTCAACATCGGCGTGGTGCAGTTCTTCAGCTGGCTGTCGTTTTTCGCCATGTGGAGCATGGCTACGCCCGCCCTGACGGAACATGTGTTCAACGCGCCTGCTCCCGATCCGAAGGCGTTTGATATGGCCGTAGCGAGTCAGGCCGAGGCATTCAATTCGGCCAATGCAGCGTTTCAGAATTCGGCGGACCTGGTCGGCTCCTACATGGGCTACTACGGCTTGTCGTCGATGGCGGTCGCCCTATTGCTTAGCTTCTACGCGGCACGCCATGTGATCAATCGCAAACTGGTGCACTTCGTCTCGTTGACGCTGGGCGGGCTGGGTTTTTTGTCGATGTCACAGGTGTCAGAACCGGTGTACCTGATCGGCTCGTTTGCTTTAGTTGGCGTGGCTTGGGCGAGCATTCTGTCGATGCCCTACGCCTTACTCGCAAGCTCGGTCGAGGCGAAGAAAATGGGCGTCTACATGGGCATCTTCAACATGTTCATCGTCATTCCGCAGATCGTCGCGGCCACCTTGCTGGGGCCGGCGTTGAACCACTTATTTGGTGGCAAGCCGATCTTCGCGCTTATCATCAGCGGCGCCAGCTTGATCGTCGGCGCCTTGTGTCTGGTACGTGTGCATGAGCCAACCACTGCGCCCGCGAGTCCAATGGCGGTCGCGCACTGATGGCCAACTCGACCTTCGCCGCCGCTCATCTCTTCTGCAGAGCAAAACCCATGCGCCCAGCCCTCGCATTCGTGATCGCGGCAGTGCTTGCCGGTTGCTCGCAGGAAGCGCCCGCGCCCGCAACGCGGGCCGTCGCGCCAGCCGCACTCACCGAGTACTACGGCACCTTGCTGCCGTTTGCGGCCGAGTCGGTGTACTTCGTGGTGACCGACCGCTTCGTGAATGGCGACGTAAGCAATGATCAACGCGAGCAAGGCGGCGCGCGCAAGACCTTCGATATCCCGCTGCCACCGTGCGATGGCGTGGTCGGCAACATCGGCTATCTCGGCGGCGACTTTCGCGGTCTGCTCGACAACGCCGACTACATCCGCGAGATGGGCTTTGGCGCGGTGTGGATTACGCCAATTGTCGAGAACCCGGATGAAGCCTTCAGCGGTGGGGATCCGATCAGCTGCACTAGTTTCCTGAGTGATCGCGGCAAGACCGCGTATCACGGCTATTGGGGTAGCAACTTCTATCGTGTCGATGAGCATCTGCCCAGCGAAGGCTTGCAGTTCGCCGATCTCACCCGCGAGTTGAAGTCCAAAGGCCTGAAGACGGTGCTCGACATCGTTGGCAACCACACCTCGCCGGCGTGGACGATGAGCGAGCGACAGCCTGGATTCGGTCAGCTGTTTGCCGCCGATGGCAGCTTGCTTGCCGACCATCAAAACCTGCCGCCGGATCAGCTCAAGCCGCTGGAAAATCCGCTGCACGCTTTTTACAACAGCAAGCCCGACCTCGCGCAACTGGGTGATCTGGATGCCAACAACCCGGCAGTGATGGATTACATGGTCGGGGCGTATCTGCAATGGATCGATCAGGGCGCGGCCGCCTTGCGGGTCGACACCATCCGCCATCAGCCGCTGACGTTCTGGAAGACCTTCGCCGAACGCATTCGCGAGAAGCACCCTGATTTCTTCATGTTCGGCGAGGCGTTTGACTACGAGGCCGCCAACATCGCTCCGCATACTTGGGATGAGAACGGCCGCTACAGCTTGCTCGACTTCCCGCTCAAGAAGGCCATGCTGGAGGTGTTCGAGAAACCCGACGGCGACTACGCCGCGCTGTCGTCAGCCCTGCTGCTGACCGATGGCCCGTATCAAAACCCTTACGAGCTGACCACGTTCTACGACAACCACGACATGCCGCGCATGCAGGCCAGCGATGCCGGCTTCATTGACGCGCACAACTGGATGTTCACCGCGCGCGGCATCCCGGTCATCTATTACGGCTCTGAAATGGGCTTCATGCGCGGTCAACTCGAACACGGCGGCAATCGCGCTTACTTCGGCGTCGAGGGCATAGCCGCAGCGCGTGCCAATCCTATCCGCGAACAGCTGACGCGCATTGCCAAGGTGCGTGCTGCTTCGCCTGCCCTGCAACGCGGCTTGCAGCTGACCATTGAGATGGCTGGCCAGAAGGCCGCCTTCTATCGCGTGCTGCAATTGGAGGGTGAAGCGCAGACCGCACTGGTGTTGCTCAACAAGGGCGATACACCCGCTGAATTTGCGTTGGGAGAAATGCAGCAAGCCGGACGCTGGCGCAGCGCGGTGGGAGACGAAGTGATCTCGATTGAAACCGACGCTGATCAGCGCTTCAACGTGGAGCCGCATACCGTGCAGGTGTGGCTGCTCGACAGCGCGATCACTTCGCCCGCGCTAACCGCCAAGCTTGCTGTGCTTATGGCGGGGCGAGAGCGCCACAAGAGCGACGGATGACGACTTCGGCGGGGAGCATCGCGCTTTCTGCCGGCTCGCCGCGTATCTGTTTCAGTAGGCGATCGACCAATAGCTCGCCGGCTAACTTGGTGTTTTGCAACACCGTGGTCAGCGCCGGTGCGGTGTAGCTGGCAATCGGTAAATCATCGAAACCGACCACCGATACATCCTCGGGCACACGCACGCCAGCCGCCGCCAAGGCTTGCATCGCGCCTATGGCTAAAAGGTCGCTAGCCGCAAATACGGCGTCAAACGAAACGCCGGTGGCAAGCAGTTCCTGCATTGCCCGGCAACCCACTTGCTCGGTCGAATCCACTGCTTCCACTTGCAGCGCCGGGTCGCGAGCGATGCGCGCAGCCGTTAGCGCTTCAACATGGCCGTCGTAGCGGTCTCGAAACTCCGGAAAGCGGTCGGTGATGTTGCCGATGAAGCCGATTCGCTTGCGCCCCAAGGCCAACAAGTGCTCAGTAACAGCACGCCCACCCTGCAAGTTGTCGCAACCCACTGACAGCCCCGGTTGCCCTTCAACCACCGCGCCCCAGCGCACAAAATGGGTGCCCTGCTCTTCGAGCTTGCGCAGCTTGCTGCGCGCAACCAAGTAGTCGCCGTAACCCAACAAGATCAAGCCGTCGGCCTTGTGGCTGTCTTGAAAATCCGAATGCCAATCGTCGGATTGCTGCTGGAAACTGACCAGCAAGTCATACCCGTGTAGCGCGCAGGCGCGGGTGATCGAGCCCAGCATGGAAAGAAAGAACGGGTTGATTAGCGAGTCGTCCGAGGTCGGATCTTCAAACAACAGCAGGGCCAAAGTCACCGAGTGCTGCCGGCGCAAATTGGACGCGTTCTTATCGACCTTGTAGTTGAGCTGCTTGGCAATCGCCTGAATCTTTCGCCGCGTGTCCAAGCTGACCAAGGTGCTTCCCCGCAGCGCGCGCGACACGGTCGACTGCGAGACGCCGGCCTGATACGCAATATCGAAGGAAGTAGCTTTGCCTTTCATACCCTGCCATGGACACGTGGAGCGTCGCTGTTTCGAAACGGCGGTTCATCGGAGCCCATAGGCTTAACCGAGAACTAACGCGACACTTTTACCCGATCACAGGAGAAGATCATGCTGCGGTGCAGCAAGTGGGCACTACGGCGCAGTGATCTGCAGGGCCAATACACTCGCTCGCGCCAAGGCTGCAATGCGCGCCCAATCGCGTGCTTTGAGGGCATCGGTTGGCACCATCCACGAGCCGCCGACGGTGATGACATTCGGCAAGGCGAGGTAGGCCGGTGCGCGCGCGGCGTCGATGCCGCCGGTCGGACAAAAGCGGGCCTGCGGAAATGGGCCGGCAAACGACTTCAGCGCATTGATGCCACCCGCCGACTCGGCGGGGAAGAACTTGAAGCGACGATGGCCGTGTTCGAGTCCCTGCATCAATTCGCTAGCGGTAGCGACCGCCGGAATAAACGGAATGCTGGCGGTGGCAGCGGCTGCATACAAGGCGGCGGTGCAACCGGGCGCAATGGCAAACACCGCACCGGCGGCGCCCACTGCCCGTAGTTGGTCGGCGTTGAGCACGGTGCCGGCGCCAACGATGGCCCTGGGCACGTTGGCCACGATGCGGGCAATCGCATCCAGCGCAACTGCGCTACGCAAGGTCACCTCAAGCACCGGCAGGCCGGCGTCCACAAGCGCCCACGCCAAAGGTTCGGCGTCTTCGAGATGCTCGATCGCAAGCACCGGCAACACCGGCGCTTGGGTCAGTAGTGCGTCGACGGCGGCCGTGCGGGATTCGGGAGTCCAAACAATCATGCGGAAGGCTCGCTGATGGCGAATTGTCGAGCGGCCACGGCGGCGCCCAACAATCCGGGATGCGGATGGGTGACGACTTGAATGGTGACCGATTCGAGATAGGCCGCAAAGCGGCCTTTGGCTAGAAAGCGCTCGCGAAAGCCGCTGCTGCGCAGAAAGGGAATAAAGCGTGGCACGATGCCACCGGCGATGGTGACGCAGCGCGCGCCATGGATCAGCGCAGCGTCGCCGCATACGCTGCCGAGCACGGCGCAGAAACGTGCCAGCGCGCGCCGAGCCGCGACATCATGACCATCCAATGCCGCCGTCACGATGTCGGCGGGATCGCGCAAATCCGGCGCATGGCCATCCAACGGCGCGCCATCCTCACCACGCAATGCCGCGTCGATATGCGAAAGACCCGCGCCGCTAAGCAAACGCTCGGTGGAAGCGCGGCCAAAGCGTGCGGTCAGCCAGCGCGCGATGCACTGTTCCTCTTCACCCAGCGGCGCGAACGTGACGTGGCCGCCTTCGGTCTCAACCACACGCCAACCGTCATGCGCAGAGCCCACCAACAACGCCACGCCGAGCCCGGTACCTGGGCCTATCAAGGTGATCGGGCCACGCACCTGCGGTTGCTCAACGCCGTGCAGCAACACCCGATCCGCAGCCGCCAGCGATGGCACCGACCAAGCCACAGCACCAAAATCATTCAACAGGTGGAGTTGCTCAAGTCCCAGACTGTTTTTCAACTCGGCGGCGCTGAACGACCAAGCACGATTGGTCAGCCGGATCTCATCATTGCCAACCGGTGCAGCGATTGCGATGGCCGCGCGGGTCGGCATGGCATGCCCGCCGCACAGGCCTGGTGTGCCGAGGTAGTGCTCGGCCGCATGTTGCAGGCTGGCGAAGTGTGCATTTCGCAGCGAATGCGCGTGCAACACCGCAGCGGTCGGGGAATTGAGATCAGTTAACGCAAAACGCGCGTTGGTGCCGCCGATGTCGGCGATCAGGGCGAGCTTCAACCCGTCATCTCGCGAAGGCAAACCGTCGGAGCTTGAGCGTAGGGCGGGACTTGAGCCGCCATCGGGAACGTTGGATGGCGGGTCAGAGCCAGCCACGCCATCTTGAGTTACCAGCACGTTGGATGGCGGGTCAAGACCCGCCCTACGGAACTTCTCGTTCATGCGCTGGTTTCACGCCCAAACAAGCTGCATGCGCCCTCCTCGGCCGTGCCGGTCGCTGCGCGCATCAGCCCAAACAGCTCCCGGCCCATGCCGCTGTGATTGCCCGCTTGCGCCGGCACAATGGCCTCGCGTGCACGCCAAATCGCGGCATCGATATCGACTTCAATGACACCATTTTCGGCGTCGATGACGACCATATCGCCATCCCGCAGACGCGCAATCGGCCCGCCGTCCAAGGTCTCTGGCACCACGTGAATTGCGGCCAGCACCTTGCCAGACGCGCCCGACATGCGGCCATCCGTCAACAAGGCCACGCGCTGCCCACGATCCTGCATCACCGCGAGCGTCGGCGTGAGTTTGTGCAATTCCGGCATGCCATTGGCACGCGGCCCTTGGCCACGAATCACGGCGACAAAGTCCTCAGTCAAGCCGCCTTCGGTGAATGCCTCAAGCAAGCCCTCTTGTGTCTCGAATACGCGGGCGGGCGCGCGGATCGAACGGTGCTCCACCGCCACCGCTGAGACCTTGACCACCGCGCGACCCAAATTGCCTTGCAGCCGCCGCAGGCCACCTTCGACATCGAATGGTTCAGCCACACCGCGCCGCACGCTGTTGTCCAGCGACACCGCTGGCGCATCGCGCCAACGCAGAGTAGTGCCATCCAGCCAAGGCTCCTTGGCTTGATCCAACAAATCACCGCCGTGCACACAACGAATATCGCGATGCAGCAAGCCTGCCTCGATCAGTTCGCGAATCGCAAAGCCCATGCCACCGGCCGCGTGAAAGTGATTCACGTCAGCGCTGCCATTGGGATAGATGCGCGCCAACAATGGCGTGGCGCGGGAGAGCTCGTCGAGATCGTCCCAATCAATGATCAGGCCGGCGGCGCGCGCCACCGCGACCAAGTGAATCGCGTGATTGGTAGAACCACCCGTCGCGGCAAGTCCGACCATGGCATTGACGATGGCTTTCTCATCCAGCGTATGCGCAAGCGGCGTGTAGTTTTCCGAATGCGCGCCGATGCTCAAGGCGCGCTCAGTCGCCGCCACGGTAAGCGCATCACGCAATGGGGTGCCAGGATTGACGAACGCCGTTCCCGGCATGTGCAGGCCCATCACTTCCAGCAACATCTGATTGGAATTGGCGGTGCCATAAAACGTGCAAGTGCCGGGGCCGTGATAGGAGGCGGATTCAGCTTCCAGCAGCTCATCGCGACTGGCCAGCCCTTGCGCGTAACGCTGCCGCACCGCAGCTTTTTCCTTGTTCGGCAAGCCCGATGTCATCGGTCCCGCCGGCACAAAAATTACTGGCAAGTGACCAAAGCTGAGCGCACCAATCAGCAAGCCGGGCACGATCTTGTCGCACACGCCCAGCAACAAGGCCGCATCGAACATGTCGTGCGATAGCGACACCGCGGTGGCCAGCGCAATCGTGTCGCGCGAGAACAGTGACAGCTCCATGCCGACCCGGCCTTGGGTGACGCCATCGCACATCGCCGGCACGCCGCCGGCCACCTGCGCCGCGCCACCGGCGGCACGCGCGATGGCGCGGATCAGGGTCGGATAGTGCTCCATCGGCTGGTGCGCCGAGAGCATGTCGTTGTAAGCGGTGACGATGCCGATGTTGGCGCCACGGGCACCGCGCAGCATGGCTTTGTCGGCACCCGAGGCCGCAAATCCGTGCGCCAGATTGCCGCAGCTCAAGCGCGCGCGAGCGGCACCATTCGGACGCGCCCCGTCCATGCGTGCCAGATAGTCGGCACGGGTAGATTGGCTGCGTTGGGCGATGCGTGCGGTGACGCGGGCGACAGTGGGGTGGAGGGTCATGGGTGCAGGCTCATCGGCGTTGGGTGTCCATAGAAGAAAAGCCAAAGCAGCCGCGCGGGAGCGCGGCCCTCCGAGAGCGACGGCGACCATGCTCAGAGCTCTTGGAGGGCGCCGCTCCCGCGGCGCTGCTTTTCGGGCTAGCCTCGAACCCATGCATCACGGACTCCAATGAATTTGCAGCTGAGCCGACGGCGCGTGCAGCACGCCGCTGATCGGCATCTTTAGCGAATCATGCGTCGCTTGCGCGGCACGCAACACCGTGTGTTTGCCCTCGCCACTGATCAGCAAATGCAAAGACCGACAGTTCAACAAGCGCGGCAAACTCATAGAAATACGTGCGAACGGTGCTTCCACTGGCAATGGCTGCGGATCGATTCGGTAGGCTGCTTCGGCGGTCGCACACATCGCCGCCAGTAATTGCGTCGCATTCGGAAACAAGGACGCGGTGTGCGCATCGTTACCCATTCCGAGCAGCACTGCATCGAAGGCTTCGGTGGTGTGTGCCAGCAACTCGCGCGCATACGCTTCACTGCGCTCGGCGTCGCCATCAGCGGGCGTCAACGCGGTGATACCGATGCCACCCGCCGCCGCGAACGTCCGCTGCAACTCAGCGGTATTGCTGGCAGGATGCGACAGCGGCACGCAGCGCTCATCGGTGGCGATGAGGTGAACTCGCGACCACGGTAAATCAAGCTCGGCAAACGCGGCATAGGTGGGGAAAGGCGTGCGTCCGCCCGCCAGCGCCAGAATCGCCCGTCCGCGCTCAGCAATAGCTTGCCGACACACATTGCCAAGCCGCTCAGCCACGTCGGCGGCCAGCGCCTCGGCACTCGGATAGGTGTGCTCGACCCAAGCCATGCCCGCTATTCGCGCCAGCTGTGACCGTGGCGCTCGGTCAAGGTCACCGAAGCGTTGGGGCCCCAGGTGCCGGCGGGATAGGTTTTCGGTGTCGAACCCGAATGTGACCAACCGTCCAAAATCGCATCAACCCATTGCCATGCCGCTTCGGTCTCATCGCGGCGGACGAACAAGGTGCCGTTGCCTTCCAACGCATCCAGATAAATGCGCTCATAAGCCAAGCGCCGGCGGTGCCCTGCAAACTCCTCGTGCAGATCGAGATCCAAGGCGACTTGGCTTAGTCGCAAACCGGCGCGATCCAGCCCCGGCGTCTTGCTCATCAACATCAACTCGATGCGCTCTTCCGGCTGCAAGCGAATCACCAAGGCGTTGGGCTGAACCTGCGCACCGGTCTGGGCAAAGATCGAATGCGGCACGGCGCGAAATTGCAGATAAATCTCGGTGCAGCGGCGCGGCATACGTTTACCGGTGCGCAAGTAAAACGGCACGCCGGACCAACGCCAGTTGTCGATGTGCGCGCGCAAGCCAACAAACGTCTCAGTGCGACTACTACGACCAAGCTCTTCGGAATAGCTTGGTACGGCAACACCGCCGACCGCACCGGCAGTGTACTGACCGGCCACACTGTGAGTGGCGACGCTATCGCGACCGATGGCACGCAAAGAACGTAGCACTTTCAATTTTTCATTGCGCACAGCGCTGGGATCGAACTGCGAGGGCGGCTCCATCGCGGTCAGACACAGCAGCTGCAGCAAGTGGTTTTGCAGCATGTCGCGCATCGCGCCGGAGTGATCGTAATAATCCCCGCGACCCTCGACACCGACGGTTTCAGCAACCGTGATCTGCACTTGCTCGATGTGGCGTGCATTCCACAATGGCTCGAACAGGGCATTGCCGAAACGCAGTGCAATCAGATTCTGCACACCCTCTTTGCCAAGGTAATGATCGACGCGAAAAACCCGATTCTCATCAAACACCTGGGCCACACCGTCGTTGATGGCGATGGAGCTAGCAAGGTCGTGACCGATGGGTTTTTCTAGCAGCACCCGTGTCCCTGAGCCCGCAAGACCCGCCGCACCCAGCGCGGCGCAAATAGGCGCGTACCAACGCGGTGCGGTGCTCAGGTGGAATACCGCGGGGCCATTACGCAGCTGGGCGATCCGACGACACAAGGCCCCCATCGACTCGGCGTCGTCGGTGGACGCCGCGTGGTAGCTGACCCGATCCAAGAGCCGCACCAGCGCAGCTTCGTCGCGCTCAGCCGCCGGCACCGCGCAATGAATGGCATCGGCAACCAGCGCCCGAAAACCTGCTTCATCGAGTTCGCTGCGCGCGGTGCCGAGCACGCGTAGCTCTTTGGCCAACAATCCATCGCGCTCCAGGCCATACAAGGCGGGCAACAGCATCCGCTTGGCGAGGTCGCCGGTGGCACCAAAAATGGTCAGCAACGAAGCTGTTA